>JAFVXP010000073.1 GCA_017501055.1 Clostridia bacterium
CGTCAAGAACGTTGTTATCAACAACGGTGTAACTCACTTGGGAGAAGCTGTTTTTTACAACGCTTCTGTTCTTGAAAGCGTCTCTCTTCCCGATACCCTCGAGGTTATCGAAAATAGTGCCTTCCAGAAGGCAAAGAAAATAACAAGCATCGAAATTCCGGAATCCGTAACTTTCATCGGTGCAGCTGCTTTTCAGTCATGTACAAAGTTAGAAAGCATCAAGCTTCCGAAAAACCTAACACAAATCAGTGGCTCTCTCGTTGCATCCTGTTCGGGATTGAAAAGCATCGAGATACCAAAGGGTGTTACAAGCATCGGCGAAAGCGCATTTAACCGATGCACCGGTCTCACAAGCATAGACATTCCGACTGCGGTAACAAGCATAGGTTTTATGGCTTTTTCTAATTGTACCGGCATTACAAGTCTTTATCTTCCCAAGTCCGTTGCGGAAGTAGGTTATGCTTCTATGCCGGAATCCGCAACCATTTATTGTGGTGCAGCTTCAAAACCCGAAGGTTGGGAAGAAGACTGGGATAAAGACACAGCAGAAGTTATCTGGGGATATATACCCTATGGCGACATTAACGATGACGGAGAGATTGATCTTACCGACTACACGATGGCGAAGAGAATTGTTATGGAAACGTACGTTATTGCATACAGCGACAGCAATCCTGCCGACGTGAACGGTGACGGTAGTGTTACGGCGAACGACTACATTCTTATCAAGCGCCACGTTATGCAGACATTTACGTTGGTTTGATTTTTACGACAAAAAGGAGGGCAACAACGCTCTCCTTTTTATTCGCTTATATGCAGAAGAAAGAATCGAAGAAAATATAAAAAAGGTCTTGACACAAGGGGAAAAATCTGCTAAAATGGCGTTACCTCTGCTGTTCGAGGTCTTTTTGTTATGCAAATGGTTTTCGATTTCCGACTGTTTCATACGAAAAACCCGACTATTCAGAGGGAGGTAACATAAATATGGAGGTGCCGAAAAAATGGCGGGTAAAGAAAAAAGAGTCAAAGTAACTCTCGTTTGCAGCGAATGCAAGCAAAGAAACTACGACACGGCAAAGAATAAGAGCAATACCCCCGATCGTCTCGAGATGAACAAGTATTGCCGTTTCTGCCGCAAGCACACTCTTCACAAGGAAAGCAAATAAGGAGGGCGTTTAAAGATGAAAAACATTATTAGATCGCTTTCTGTAGTTGTTGCATTACTTCTTGTGATGACGCTTTCGTTCTCGGTTCTCGCAGAAGAATCCAGCGCAGCAGTTTCCGATACTTCTGTTGAAGCTTCTGAAGACGCTTCTGCCGACGTTTCTGCAAACGAATCTAAAGACGAATCCGCTGAAGCTTCTAAAGACGCTTCTAAAGACGTTTCTACTGAGGCTTCAAAAGCAGAAGATGACCATGACCATGATCACGACCACAGCAACGAACAGCAGCCTACTCCTGTTGTTGATGAAACCCCTTGGGCAAGAATCATTACTCTTATCGTAATCGTTGTTCTTATTTTGGTTGCGTTTATTCTTACTAAAACCAACACAAAATTGGGTCAGAGAATTAAAAAGTTCTGCAAGGAATATTGGAGTGAGATCAAAAAGGTTTCTTGGTGTTCCCCTAAGGAAACAGCAAAAGCAACCGGTATTGTTCTCGTATTCATTATCGTTGCCGCACTTGTTATTAGTTTGCTCGATCTTGGTTTTGCATGGCTTATCAACCAGCTTGCAGAAATTTTTTAATTAAAGAAGGAACGGTTTAATTATGAGTTTACCACAGGAAAGCACGCCGCTTTGGTATGTAGTCCATACCTATTCCGGCTATGAAAACAAGGTTGCCACCAACATCGAAAAGATCGTTGAAAACCGTGGACTTGAAGACTTGATCCTTGCAGTAAACGTGCCCGTTGAAACGGTTGTAGAAACCAGCGAAAAGGGCGAAAAGGAAATCGAACGCAAGCTGTTCCCGAGTTACGTCTTGGTTAAGATGGTGATGAACGACGAAACCTGGCACATCATCCGCAACACCACCGGCGTTACCGGCTTTGTCGGTCCCGGATCGCGTCCTGTTCCTCTTACTGACGAGGAAGTTGAGCACATCGGTGTTGAAGTCAAGACTATTGAAATCAAGTTCGCTGTGGGCGACAGTGTCCGCATTACCGACGGTCCTCTCTCCGGATTTATCGGATTGGTCGAAGAGATCTCTCCCGATATGAAGAAGGTTAAAGTTTCGGCTTCCCTCTTCGGCAGAGAAACCAAGGTTGAACTTAACAGCAATCAGGTTGCTGCATTAGAAGACTAATTTTCGCTTTCGGCTTTCGGATTGCCAACCGAACCGAAGCAAAACCGCACAACACGCGGTCAAAAGTGGGAGGGACTCGATCCCGAAATTAAAATTACCACATGGAGGTATCTGTAAAGATGGCAAAAAAAGTTGTTGGCTATATTAAGCTTCAAATCCCCGCAGGTAAAGCTACTCCCCAGCCCCCTATCGGTCCGGCTCTCGGTCAGTACGGTGTAGCTATCCCTATGTTCACTAAAGAATTCAATGAACGTACCAAGAATGACATCGGTCTTATTATCCCCGTTGTTATTACTGTTTACGCTGACCGTTCTTTTACCTTTATCACCAAAACTCCCCCTGCAGCAGTTCTTATTAAGAAGGCTTGCGGCATCGAAAAGGGTTCCGGCGTTCCCCAGTCCAACAAGGTAGCTCAGATTACCAAGGAACAGGTTAGAAAGATCGCAGAAACCAAGATGCCCGACCTCAACGCAGCAAGTGTTGAAGCAGCTATGAGCATGGTTGCAGGTACTGCACGCAGCATGGGCGTTGTAGTTGTTGACTAAGGAGGGGTTTCAAGATGAAAAGAGGAAAGAATTATAACGCAGCTGTTGCTGCAATCGACAAGGCAAAGCTTTACGACAGCGCCGAAGCTCTCGGTCTCGTTTGCGAGCTTTCCAAAGCTAAATTCGACGAAACCGTTGAAGTTCACGTTCGTTTGGGTGTTGACTCCCGTCACGCTGACCAGCAGGTTAGAGGCGCAGTAGTTCTCCCCAATGGTACCGGTAAGACCGTTCGTACCCTTGTTATCGCAAAGGGCGACAAGGCTGACGCCGCAAAAGCTGCAGGCGCAGATTACGTTGGTGCTGAAGAATATATCCAGAAGATCCAGCATGAAAACTGGTTTGACTTTGACGTTATCATCACTTCTCCCGACATGATGGGTCTCATCGGCCGTCTCGGTAAGATCCTTGGTCCTAAGGGCTTGATGCCTAACCCCAAGGCAGGTACCGTTACTCCCGACGTTGCTAAGGCTGTTACCGAAGCTAAAGCAGGTAAGATCGAATACAGACTTGACAAGACCAACATCATTCACTGCCCTATCGGTAAGGTAAGCTTCGGCACCGAAAAGCTCGCTGAAAACTTCAACACTCTTCTCGGCGCTATCATCAAGGCTAAGCCCGCTGCTGCAAAGGGTCAGTATATCAAATCTTGCGTAATTGCTTCTACCATGGGCCCCGGCCTTAAGATCAACTCCGCAAAGATCGGCGAATAATTTAATATCGCTTTTAACACCCGAAGGACAACCTTCGGGTGTTTTTTATTGATTTTTATTTTATTTATGGTATACTATGAGCAGGAAAGAGTTTCCGAAGTTTAAAAAGGAGTTATCGTTATGAAAAAGTTACTTATTTTTGTATTGGTATTGTCACTCACGTTGAGTTTGTGTTCCTGCTTTACTAAGACCGAGCAGAGCGGCGGGGTTGAAAGTCCCGACGTTTCCGACGTTGAAAATGACACGGGCAAGGGAGCTTATGTAAAGATTCCTACCGATAAAATTACAATTACAACAGAATCGGAACACATTTTCTTTGATTCAACAATGACTTTCAGAATAACCGTTGATTCCGATAATGAATTCTTATACGGGAATGAATATTACGTTGAATATTATGAAAACGGAAGTTGGAAGAGAAGCGAAAAGGAATTTTCGTTCACAGAAGAAGCATATATCCCAACCTTTGAAGCAAAGCTCTCCTTTACCCTTTCCGACCGTGCGGATCCCGGTAAAGAAAAATACAGAATAGTTATGGATGTTTCTGCAGGCGGTGAAACCTACACCGTTTATTCAAACGAATTCACTGCGGAATAAAAATATTTGAAAAAGCTTGAAAAAAGCTATTGACAAATGGGTTTTGATGTGATATTATAACAAGGTCGAATTTCCAAAGACAGTAGGCACGAAAGTTCAATGGTTCATAGAAACCGCCTGCCGAGGAGTCGAAAAGCTGTTTTAATATAACTATGCTTTTTAACATGCTCCTTTGCAGACGATTGCGAAGGAGCATTTTTTCGTGCAAAATAAATCAGGAGGTATACAATTGGCTAACGCAAACATTCTCGAGCAAAAGAAACAGCTTGTCAACGAAATTGCCGAGAGGATGAAGAACGCTGCAGGCGGCGTACTCGTTGACTATCAGGGCATTACCGTTGTTGATGATACCAAGCTTAGAAGCGACTTGCGCAAAGCAGGCGTTGAATACACCGTTGTTAAGAACACCCTTACTTCCAAGGCTTGTGATATTATCGGCTTTGAAGGTCTTAAGGACGTGCTTACCGGCATGACTGCTCTCGCAACCTGCGAAAGCGATCCTATCGCTCCCGCAAAAATCCTCGCAAACTTCGCTAAAGATCACGAAAACTTCGTGCTTAAAGCAGGTTTTGTTGACGGCGAAATACTCGACGTAAACGGTGTGAAGGATCTCGCCGATACTCCTTCCAAAGAAGTCCTCATCGGCAGACTTATGGGTTCGCTCCAGTCCGGTCTTTACGGTCTCGCTTATGGTCTCCAGGCGATCATCGACAAGAAGGAAAGCGGCGAAGAAACTGCTCCTGCTGAAGCAGTTGCAGAAGAAGCGGCTCCTGCTGAAGCAGCTGCTGAATAATCAAAAAGAAAAAATTATTATCAAATAACACGGAGGAAATTTAATAATGGAAAAGATCAATCAGATTCTCGAACTTGTAGATTCTCTTACTATTCTCGAACTCAAAGACCTCGTTAGCGCACTTGAAGAAAAATACGGTGTTTCTGCTGCTCCCGTAGCTGTTGCAGGCGTTGCTGCAGCTGCTGCTCCCGCAGAAGAAGAAAAGACCGAATTCGACGTTGAACTCACCTCTTTCGACGAAGCTGCTAAGCTTAAGGTTATCAAGGCTGTTAAAGAAATCACCGGCCTCGGTCTCGGCGAAGCTAAGGACATCGTTGTTAACGCTCCTAAGATGGTTAAGACCGGCGTTTCCAAGGAAGAAGCTGAATCCCTTAAGGCTCAGCTCGAAGAAGCAGGCGCTAAGATCACTCTTAAATAATTATACTCTCCTGTATAGACAAAAGACGGCAATTAAGCCGTCTTTTTGTTTTTGTTTACAATATGCCATTGCATTTTTTGCAGGATATGATATAATCATAACGTTATTTTTTTACCGATAAGGAGAAGTTCATGAAAGATACGGTTTGGCTTGACGAAGAAAAAGACCTTTTGATGTATATCGACCAGACTAAGCTTCCCCAAAATATTGAAATTTGCTCGTGCGACAATATTTACGACCTTCACGACGTCATAAAACGTCTTGCAATACGAGGTGCTCCTGCTATTGGCGTTGGTGCGGCTATCGGTCTTTATGCGGCCGCTGTAAGGCTTGGAGAACAGAATGTTGAGGAATTTTTATATTCGCTTGATAAATTTGCAGAGTATCTTATAAGCTCCCGTCCTACGGCTGTTAATCTTTCTTGGGCTGTCAATCGCATGGTCAAGAGAGCAAAAGCCGAACAAGACGGCGGTGTTGAGCATATTAAAGCCTCGCTTAAGCAAGAAGCTTTAAAAATTTATAATGAAGATATACAAACCTGCAGAAATATTGGTTTGTACGGCGAAAAGCTCATTCCCGACGGCGCAAATATTCTCACTCATTGCAATGCAGGTTCGCTTGCGGCAGTCAGATACGGAACGGCGCTTGCACCCGTATACGTGGCAGCCGAAAAGGGCAAAAAGGTTGCAGTTTATTCCGACGAGACACGTCCTCTTTTGCAGGGTGCAAGGTTGACGGTTTTTGAGCTTGCGGAAAGCGGTATTGACGTTACTCTTCAATGTGACAACATGGCGGCTTCGCTTATGTCGCAAGGTAAGATAGATATTGTTTTTGTCGGTGCAGACAGAGTTGCGGAAAACGGTGATGCGGCAAACAAGATCGGTACGCTTGGTGTGGCTATTATTGCGAAGCATTACGGTATACCCTTTTACGTTTGTGCGCCGTTTTCTACCATAGATTTCGACTGTAAATCGGGACGTGATATTGTTATCGAACAGCGTTCTCCCGAAGAAGTTACGGCGATGCACTATGAAAAAATGATGACTCACCCTAATGCAAAGGTATACAACCCTGCCTTTGACGTTACGCCTGCGGAGCTTATCACCGGAATTATTACCGAAAGAGGTGTTTTCAAGCCAAATGAGCTTAGAAATCAAAAATAAACTTTTACTTGTTCTCAACCCCGTTGCCGGTAAGGGTTACGGAAAGAACAAGCTTTTTGAGATAGTTGATATTTTTTCCAAATACGGATATATCGTTTCCGTAATGCTTACCAAGCCCAACGGAGAGACCGAGAAAGCCGTTGCGAGGGAAGCTGACGGATATGATATTATCGTGGCTGTCGGCGGTGACGGCACGTTGAACGAGGTCGTCAACGGTATTCTTTCAAGCAACGCCGACGTGCCTTTGGGATATATCCCTCTCGGCTCTACGAACGATTTTGGTACTTCATTGAAGCTCCCGAAGAAGATTGAAGAAGCCTGCAAGAAAATTGCAGAAAGCGAGCCTAAATGGTTGGATCTGGGACGTTTCGGCGACAAAAACTTTACATACATTGCTTGCTCGGGACTTTTTTCCTCTGTATCGTATATGACTTCACAGCAGTTGAAGAACGTGCTGGGTCACGGCGCATACGTTTTGAAGGGGTTATCGGAGATCGCGCAGACGAAAAGCACCTTTTATTCAATAGAGCTTGATGATGAAACTATCGAGGGTGATTTTTGGTTTGTCGGAATTTCAAACACCTTGCGTGCAGGCGGATTCAGTTTTTACAAAAACGGCGAGGTTGATTTTGACGACGGATATTTTGAACTGAACATTCTAAAAGCGCCAAAGAATATTCTCAACGGAACTTTGATTTTGACCGACCTATTCACGTTTAAATCTCAAAGCGAAAACTTCATCAAAAAGAAGGTTAAAAAGGCAATTATCCGAACCAAAACACCGCAAAAATGGTCGCTTGACGGAGAAAACGGCGGTGAAAAAACCGAGGTTACAGTTGAGGTCCGCCAAAAGACAATTAAATTCTTCTATTAGTCGTTTTTATTAGGCTTTTTGACGAAATAATGCTTGACTTATTTGCCTTATATATGTATAATTGATATGTTAGAAAATTTTACTTTTTCGGAGGTATTCAGCAGATGAACTACTTACGTACTGCAAGTATTTCTCGCTTTATATTATTGCTGATGTCAATCCTGCTTGTTTGCTCGGTTGTCGTCTGCGGTGTTTATTTCAGCGATGAAAATCAGTTTAACGGAATATTCGAAGACGGTACGATCCGTCTCGGTCTTGACCTTGCCGGCGGCTCGGTCGTTACATTCCAGGCACAGACCGAAGATACCGGCGACACGCTTGATCTTGGTATGGAATCTATTTACGAAATCATGAGAAAGCGTCTTGACGGACAAGGTCTTACCGAAGCGCTTTGTTACAGAGTCGGCGACGATATGGTTACCATTGAAATTCCCGACGTTGACGACCCCAACGAAGTTATCCACAACTTTATGCAGACTTCGAAGCTTGAATTTAAAGATTCCAAGGGCAAAGTTGTTCTCGTCGGTGACGACGTTGAAAGCGCTTATGCAGGTTCTTATCAGACCTCTGAAGGCATTTACGAAATCGCTGTTGAGCTTACTCTTAAGGATTCCGGCAGACAAAAGTTTGCAACTGCAACTACCGAAGCTGCAAAGACCAAGGACTACATTGCTATCTACGTTGACGGTACTGCAATCAGCCAGCCCACTGTAAACGAAGCTATTACCGACGGTAAGGCTATCATCTCCGGCAGCTTCACTCAGGAAGAAGCAGAAGCTCTTGCAAACAACATCAACGCAGGTGCTTTTAAATACGAGCTTTTGCCCGTTGAGCAGAGAACCGTTGGTGCAACACTTGGTGAAAACTCGCTTTCCACTTCGCTTTTCGCAGGTGCTATCGGTGTTTTGCTTGTAATAATCTTCATGTGCATCATGTATAAGGTTCCCGGTGTTATGGCTTCTATCGCACTTGTTGCATACATCGGAATCTTCGGTTTGGTTCTTATCTTAACTCAGGCCAACCTCACTCTCGCAGGTATTGCAGGTATCTTCCTTTCCATCGGTATGGCGGTTGACGCAAACGTCGTTATCTTTGAAAGAATGAAAGAAGAAATCGACCTTGGTAAGAGCGTTAAGGCTGCTATCAAGGGTGGTTATAAGAGAGCATTTACCGCTATTCTCGACTCGAACATCACCACGATAATCGCTTGTGCGGTTCTCTACTTCCTCGGTTCGGGTACTATTAAAGGTTTTGCTACCACGTTGTTTATCGGTATCGTTATTTCCCTTTTCACCGCACTTCTTGTTACAAGAGCATTGCTTTATCTATCGGTCGGAATGGGATTCAACAAGCCCGCATCGTACAGAGCTTTGGGAAAGGGGGCTAAATAATGAGCAAGTTTCATTTTATTAAAAATCAAAAAGTAACTCTTTGCATTTTAGCACTCGTTCTTATTGTCGGTCTCCTCTCTTTCGTTATCAGAGGATTTAACATCGACATCGACTTCTCCGGCGGTACTGAAATTCGTATCGATCTCGGAACAGAAGTAACCAAAGAAGTTTGCGATAACATCAACGATATTATCCGCAACAACGAGCGTCTTGGTAACGATTACGTTTCTTCTACCACAAAGGCTACGGATAACGACAATATGGCTATTATCCGTACCGGTACGAAGGCTCTCGACAACGATCAGACACTTGCACTTCAGGACGCGATCCTTGAAGCATATCCCAACGCAAACGCAAACAAGATCCAGATTACGACCATCATGCCCACCATCGGCGACAGCCTTACCAAAAAGGCTATTATCGCAGTTGCTGTTGCAGTTGCTTTGATGCTTATCTATATTTGGGTTCGTTTTGAATTGGCTTCCGGTGTTGCATCGGTCCTCTGTCTTGTACACGATCTGTTCGTTATGTTTGCAGTATATTCCCTCTTCCAGATTCCGATCAATTCCAACATTATTGCAGCACTTCTTACGATCCTTGGTTATTCGATCAACGCAACCATTATCGTGTTCGACCGTGTTCGTGAAAACAAGGTTAAAGCTGCTGCAGGTACCGAATTTTCCGAAGTCATTAACGTTGCAACCCACGAAACTCTCGGAAGAAGTATCAACACCACTCTCACCACACTTTTCACCATCGGTATGATCTACATTCTCGGTGTTGACGCTATTAAGGACTTTGCGCTTCCCCTTATCATAGGCGTTGTTGCAGGTCTCTTCTCCTCTGTATTCTTGTCCGGTATGATCTGGAATGCAATCAGCAAGATCGGTTCCAAGAAGGACAAGAAAGAAATTGCTGAATAATCAATAACAATCACCCCGCTAAAAAATGCTCGTTTCGATAGAAGCGAGCATTTCTTGAATAAGGAATTTATATAATGAGTGACATTCAAAAAATCAGAAACTTTTCGATAATCGCACACATCGACCACGGCAAGAGTACTCTTGCGGACAGGCTGCTTGAATATACGGGCGCTGTTGCAAAGAGAGAGCTTGACGAGCAGATGCTTGACAGCATGGAGCTTGAAAGAGAGCGTGGTATTACCATTAAGGCACGTGCGGTTAGATTTAATTATAAAGCAGACGACGGTATCGAGTATACTCTTAACCTTATCGACACTCCCGGTCACGTCGACTTTGGTTATGAGGTATCACGTTCGCTTGCCGCTTGTGAGGGTGCGGTGCTTATCGTTGACTCGACGCAGGGTATTCAGGCGCAGACACTTGCCAATGCCTATCTTGCCGTTGATCACGACCTTGAGATCCTTCCCGTTATTAATAAAATAGACCTTCCCAGTGCAGACCCCGATATGGCAAAGCGTGAGATCGAAGACATTATCGGTATCCCTGCCGACGATGCTCCTTGCATAAGCGCAAAAATGGGTATCGGCATTAAAGACGTGCTTGAGAAGATAGTTAAAGAAGTTCCCTGCCCAAAGGGTGACAGCGAAGCCCCTCTCGAGGCTTTGATATTCGACAGCTATTACGATGCTTACAAGGGTGTTGTTGTTTATATTCGTGTTCTGAACGGCAGAATGAAGCTTGGCGACAAGGTTAGAATGATGCACACGGGTGCGGAATTTGAGATCGTTGAGCTTGGTACGCTATCGACCTTCTCGCTCGACAAGAAGGAAACTCTCGAAGCAGGTGAGGTTGGATATTTCACGGCGAGCATCAAGAATATTGCAGACACCGACGTCGGCGACACCGTAACTCTTGTTGAAAACCCCTGCGAGAAGCCTTTGCCCGGCTTTAAGAAGTCACAGCCTATGGTCTATGCAGGTATTTATCCTGCCGACGGTTCGAAATACGGAGACCTTAAAGAAGCTCTTGACAAGCTTAGATTGAACGATTCCTCATTTACCTACGAGCTTGAAACGTCGGCGGCGCTCGGTTTTGGCTTCAGATGCGGATTCCTTGGTCTTTTGCACATGGAGATCATCGAGGAACGTCTTGAACGTGAATTCATGCTCGACCTTATCACCACTGCACCGAGCGTTATTTACGAGATACACAAAACCAACGGCGAGACAGTCTATATCGACAACCCGTCCAACTATCCCGACCCTGCGACTATTGAAACGGCCTGCGAGCCGTTCGTTAAGGCAACTATAATCACGCCTACCGAATACGTTGGCACGATTATGCAGCTTTGCACAGACCGCAGAGGTGAATATATTGATATGAAGTATATCGACACGAACCGTGCAGAGCTTCATTATCTCCTTCCCCTTAACGAGATCGTTTACGACTTCTTTGATTCGCTAAAATCGAAGAGCAAGGGCTATGCCTCGCTTGACTATGAATTTAAGGATTACCGTCCTTCCAAGCTTTCAAAGCTTGATATTCTCCTTAACGGCGACATCGTCGATGCTTTGTCGTTTATAATCCATTCCGACAGAGCATATCCGAGAGCAAGACGCATTTGCGAAAAGCTTAAGGACAACATTCCCAGACAGCTTTTTGAGATTCCCGTTCAGGCGGCTATCGGCGGTAAGGTTATTGCAAGAGAAACCGTTAAGGCTATGAGAAAAGACGTTCTTGCAAAGTGCTACGGCGGTGACATTACCCGTAAGAAGAAGCTTCTTGAAAAGCAGAAGGAAGGCAAAAAGCGTATGAGAACGCTTGGTACTGTTGAGGTTCCACAGGAAGCGTTTATGGCGGTTTTGAAATACGATGACGAATAATATATCGTTATATTTTCATATTCCCTTTTGCATTAAAAAATGCGATTACTGCGCCTTCTATTCGATTGCAAACCAAAGTGAAGAGGTTAAGCAAGAATACTTTGAGGCTTTATTAAGGCAAATTGAGTTTTTTGACACCAATAAGCACATCAAGACGGTTTATTTTGGCGGCGGAACGCCCCCTATATTGGGTATTGAGCGTTTATGCGCTCTCATCAAAGCGATTAAAGAAAAATTTGTTCTTACCGATAATTGTGAGATTACCGTTGAAATCAATCCAAAGACGGTTGACCTTGGCGCTCTTAGGACTTTAAAAGCCGCAGGAGCAAACCGTTTGTCCGTGGGTATACAATCGTCGTGTGACCGAATTCTTTCGCTTATAGGGCGTATACACACCTTTGAGGACGCAAAGAAATGCATTGCCGATGCACGGTCGTGCGGTTTTAAGAATATCAGTGCAGATATTATTTTTGCTCTGCCCGAGCAGAACGAGGAAGAATTCAAAAAGAGCGTTACCGACATTATCGCAATGGGCGTTGACCATATTTCCGCTTATTCGTTGCAAATCGAAGAAGGAACGCCTTTATATCTAAAAAGGAACGTTCTTCACTTCCCCGACGAAGACAACGAAGAAGCACAATATAGTTTTCTATGCGATATTTTGAAGGAAAACGGTTTTTCGCATTATGAGATCTCTTCTTTTGCCAAAGATGGGTTTGAATCGAGGCACAATCTTAATTATTGGGCTTGCGGCGAATATTTCGGGTTTGGTGCAGGAGCACATTCGTTTTATAACGGAAAGCGGTTTTCTGCGGTGGCAAACGTAAATGAGTTTATAGAAAAAAGCTATATATCGCTTTTTGCGCCGACAGATTACGAACAAGCCGAGATTCTTTCACAAAAAGAGCTTGACGAAGAACGAATCATGCTTGGGTTAAGAACGTCTAAAGGCGCTTTCATTCCAAAAAAAGCCGAAGAAACGGCAAAAAGGATCGCAACGCTTGGTTACGGTGATTTCGAAAACGGAATTCTTGCGCTTAACAGCAAGGGTTTTCGTGTTTCGAACAGTATTATTGCAGAAATATTGATATGACAGTTTGTCAGAGGAAGAGAAACGAAGTTATTTTTTACAAAAAACGAGCGTCGGCGTACGATTGTACGACAGTCGAGTTTTTTGTAAAAGTGCTTGAAAATACAATAAAAATCAATTCCTTATAAATTAAATAACGCTTTTCTTTTTGAGAAGCGTTTTTTTTTTATTACAAATTCATTTCAAGCACGTAAAGAACGAGTTTCTCTTCCTCTGAAGACTGCTGTGTAAAAACACAGCAGTCTTTTTTATTTTGGGATTTTTATGAGAATGTATTGAGATTCCGATGAGAATAAAACGAGATGAAAAAAGAGATTCACAGCGTTAGAATTATAGCGTCAAATGCGACGGAAGGAGGTTTTGAAAGCGGAAAAGCAGAAAAGACAAAACAATCCGTTCTCTTCTCAAAGCGAATGCGAAAGACGTGTTAACGAATACTTCGAAAAGCATCTTGTCGAAAGCGGTGAGGTTGCCGACATTGAATCGCTGGCGGATTATCTCGGTACGACGAGGGACGAGATGATTGCGATGATGAACGGAAAAAGGTTTGGGAAAACCTTGAGAATGGCAAGAAACCGTATTGCCAAAATTAAAAAACAGCTTGCATTCGGCGGGAAGATCCCTGCGGCTGTTCTTTCCTTTGATTTGAAAAATAATCACGGTTACCGTGACAAGCCCGAAGAAAACAGCGAGGCGCACAATGAAACTGTCATTTTTAAAGGAAAGGCTTCCGATTGGGCGCAATGAGAGAGGTTTTGATCGAGCCGAACGAAAAGCAAAAAGCGTTTTTTGAGTCAACAGCAAAATACACCGCCTACGGTGGAGCACGTGGCGGAGGAAAAAGCTGGGCGATGAGAATGAAGCTTATTTTGCTTGCTTTGAATTACGACGGAATACAGATTCTTCTTCTGCGGCGAACGCTTGCAGAGCTTCGGGAGAACCATCTTCTGCCGATGATGGCACTCCTTAAGGGTACGGCAAAGTATTCTGCAGGCGAGAAGGAGTTTCGGTTTAGGAACGGTTCGAGAATACGGCTTGGTTATTGCGACAGCGAGAACGACGTGCTTCAGTTTCAGGGACAGGCTTATGAGGTTATCGGTTTGGAGGAGGCGACTCATTTTACGGAGTTTCAGTTCCTCGCCTTATCCGAGAGCAACAGAGCATCGGGAAATATGAAAACACGTTTTGCCCCGAGAATGTATTTTACCTGCAACCCCGGCGGTGTCGGGCACGAGTGGGTCAAAAGAAGGTTTATCGACAGAGAATTCCGTGGGAACGAGAATCCGGATGACTATCTTTTTATTAAAAGCTTGGTGTTCGACAACAAATTTATTATGGAAAACAATCCCGAATACTTGGATACCCTGATGAATCTGCCCGAGGTTCGCAGGAAGGCGATGCTTTACGGCGATTGGGATGCTTTCGAGGGAGCCTTTTTCCCCGAATTTGACCCGAGAAGGCATATTATCGACGGTGAAGTTGACATTCCCGACAGTGCGATTCGTTTCAGAGCCTTGGATTACGGATTGGATATGACGGCGTGTCTTTGGTGTGCGGTTGATGCAAACGGCAGGGTTATCGTTTACCGTGAGCTTTACGAAAGCAATCTTCTTTTATCGGAGGCGGCAGACAAAATTATTGCCGCAACCGAAAAAGGAGAACGCATTAGATACACCGTCGCCTCGCCCGACCTTTGGAACAGACGGCAGGAAAGCGGAAAAAGCGGTTTTGACATTATGACCGCAAGAGGACTTAAGCAGATGATAAAAGCGGACAACAGCCGTATTGCAGGTTGGCGTATCGTTCGTGAATATCTTAAGGCTGGCTCCTCTTACGGCGGTGAGCCGAAAATTCTTATTTCAAGGAAATGTGTGAATCTTTTGCGGTGTATTCCCTTACTTCGGTTTGACGAGCGTATCCGTGAGGATGCCGCAAGCACTCCGCACGAGATCACGCACGCACCTGAAGCCTTACGCTATGCATTGATGTCAAGGCAGCCGAAAACACCGCCGAAGCAGAACAAAAGGTTTACGGGAAATATTTATGCATTTGACAATATAAAACGAGATACCCCGACGGGTGATTTCGCTGAATTTCTTTCCTATTAACGAAAGGAGAAAGATGAAAAACCGAAAAGTTTTGCCTTTTACGGAGGAATGGGACCTTTACGAAAAGGGCAAAGAATACAACTATTCTATTAATCTTTATGAAAACGTGAACACCAACGAAAGATTCTTCAGAGGCGATCAATGGGATAATCTTAACTCGGGCGGTTTACCCACCCCGGTGTTCAATATCTTTAAGCGCATTATCGGATATTTTACAAGCAGTATTATGCAAACACCCATCAAGATGCGCTTCTCTTTTAACTCACCCTACGGCGTCAACGGTTTTGGCGAGGAGGAGGCGAGAATCGCCTCTGAAAAGCTCAATCGCATATCGGATATGCGTTGGGAGAAAAACAAAATGGACAATCTTCTTGCCTCATCGCTTACCGATGCCGCCGTTTCGGGTGATGCTGTATGCTACACCTATTGGGACCCCAATATTAAAACGGGACAGCCGTTTACGGGGGATTTCAAGACCGTTCTTATCGATAACACGAACGTGTTTTTTGGGGATCCGAACTCTAAAAACGTTCAAGCGCAGCCCTATATCCTTATTGCACAGCGTGAAACGGTTGAAAGCCTTATTACGCAGGCGAAGGCAAACGGTATTTCCAAAGAAGAGATTAAAAAGATCGTCCCTGATGACGATACGGTTTCGCAATCGGGAGATCTGGCGAAGATCGAGCTTCAGGGTACGAAATGTATTTCGTTGATCAAGCTTTGGAAGGACGAAAACGGAAGGGTTCTATACCGTAAATCGGTGAGAAATACAGTCATAAAGGACACAACCGAAACAATGCTTTCTCTCTACCCTATTGCGTTTTTCAACTGGGCCGAGGTTAAAAACAGCTGGCACGGGCAAGCGGTTGGCACGGGACTTATCGACAACCAGATATTCATAAACAAGGGCTTTGCTATGGTTATGAAGCATATGATGGACACGGCGTTTTCGAAGGTCGTTTACGATTCCACAGTGCTTGACGGTTGGTCGGACAGAGTCGGCGAGGCTATCGCCGTTAACGGTCCCGTTGAGAACGTTGCAAAGGTTATTTCGCCCGGTCAGATGCAATCGGGAATGTTGGAAATGCTTACTATGGCTATTACCCACACGAAAGAGTTTTTGGGTGCGAACGATGCAGCATTGGGTGACGTTGCACCCAACAACACGAGTGCGATCCTTGCTTTGCAGAACACCTCTGCAATTCCCTTGGAGAACGTCAAGAGATGTCTTTATCAGTTTGTTGAGGACATTGGACTTATATGGCTTGACTTTATGTTTTCCTATTACGACGACAAGCGTCTTGTTGAATTAAAAGGCGACGAAGAGAGCTCTTACGAATCGTTTTCGCTTTCCAAATTCAAAAACGCTTTGTTCGGTTGCAAGGTCGACGTTGGCGCAAGCAGTTATTGGAGCGAGATCTCTTCGCTTAACACGCTTGATTCTCTGCTTAAGCTAAACAGAATCTCGACCGTGCAATATCTCTCACGTCTGCCTGACGGGCTTATTCCCGACAAGGACAGGCTTATTGAAGAAATACGCTTGGCGGAGGAACAAGCCAAGCAGGAAGGACAGGAACAAGAACAGATTGAAAACCATCAATAACGAACAGATTCTCGACACCATTTACGACCTTGCTGATATGGCAGGTTTGAGAATTGATGAATTTCTTTTAAAGGTTGAGGAAGAATTCGGCGAACAGCCCGAAAGTCTTGAAGGCTTGCCCGAAAACATCGTTGCCGAGCTTACAAGCGCACGTGAGCTTAAGAAGGAAGCTCGCAGACAGAGCAGATTGAAGCAATCGGAGGACGAGACCGCAAATCAGGTTAAGCTCTTCAGAGAATTCTTCCCCGAAGCATCGCCCGAGGACATTCCCGAAAGCGTTTGGGAAGAGGTATCTAACGGCGTTCCTCTTGCTCACGCATACGCTCTCTATACTATCACCCAGGACAGTATGGACAGATATGCACAGGACGTGAACGAAAGAAATTTACAGAAAAGCGCACCCGCAGAATCCGACGGTTCGACCGAGCCTATATTTACCAAGGAAGAAGTCGAAAAGATGAGCGGACGTGACATTAAAAACAACTACAAAAACATTCTCAAAGCCATGAAGGGCTGGAGATTCAATTAAAAGATTTGGAGGATAAACAGTTTGGCTAACTACAACAGTATTGAAAAAATCATCAGTGCGGAGATCCTCCGCACCAACGAAGACAACCTTCTTGCAAACACCGTTTGCAACACTCAGTTTGCAGGCGACATTAAGAACTGCGGTGACAGCGTTGTCTTTATAGGTCTTAACGACCCCACCGTTTACGATTATGAAGGCAGTATCACCTACGAGGACATCGACGATGCTTCTCTTCAGCTTCTTATCGACCAGGACAAGGCTTTTTCCTTTAAGATAAAGGACATTGAAGCACTCCGTTCTTCCATTGGTCTTGAAGACAGCCAGACCAAGAGAGCAAGCTATTTGCTTAAGAACGAAGTCGATACCTACGTATTCTCGCTTTACAACGAAGCAGGCTCGGTTATGGACGAAGCTGAGGTTACCCCCTCTAACGTATTGCAGCTTATTGCGGAAATGAAGCAGAAGCTTGAAGAAGCAAACGTGCCCGACGGCAGAACCTGGATCGTCGTTCCCCCGTTCATCAAGACCAAGCTTATGCTTGCCGGTATTAAGTTCCAGATCAACAACGGTGTTAACGGAACGGGTGCGGTTGCATTCACCAACGAGCTTGGTTGTGATATTTTCGTTTCCAACCAGCTTGCAAAGGACGAAAACGGAAACACTATGATGCTTGCAGGCTCTTATTCCGCTATCGCTTATGCGGAGCAGGTGCTTGAAACTCAGGTTCTTGACAGACTTGAAAACTCTTTTGACAAGGCTGTTCGAGGCAGACTTGTTTTCGGTGCGAAGGTTATTAAGCCCGCAGAGCTTGTTTGCTGTCCCGTTACCGACGGCGGTAATATTATTGAATAAGAAAAGGAGAATATAGAATATGGCACAGAATATTATTTCTTACACAACCAACGGCTTTTTTAAGGCTAATGCTACTGCTCTTACCACCCTTACCAGTGCGCAATTCCAAACCGACCTTTCCGACGGCAAGGAAATTACCGTTATTATTGACACGGCAGCAAGCAATGAATCCGACATCGTTCTCTGCTGCATGCCCGCGGGCAACGGTTTCGGCGAAATTAAGGTTCCTCTTATTCCCCAGACTCTTAATGTTATCAATCTTACTACTATGGGTATTAAGAAGAATGACGGTATTGCTGAATTCAAGCTTACAAATTCCGAAGGTTCTTCCGTTTCTCCCGTAAGCGTAAAGGTTTGCTTCATTAAGCACGTTACCGTAATTAATCATTAATTTTCGGGCTGCCACAATATATTTGCGGCAGCCCTTAATTACAAAATTACAAGGAGAACAATATGACAGGAAAAGAACTTTTTGATATTGCGCTTGACCTTTGCGGTTTGAGAAAACCCGACGGAACGATTCCAAAGGATGCAGAAGACCTGCATCAGCGTGCTTTATCTTTGATAAACCTTCTTCTTGCGGAAAATGCGGAGATCGATTGCAGAATACGCCGTATTGAGCACAAAACAAGCAATATTGTTTCGCTTGACGACAGGCTTGACTGCTCTGACATTATTGCTTCATCGGTTCTTCCCTACGGTCTGGCAAGGCTTTTGATTCTTGGTGAGGACGATGCTCTTGCATCAAACTTCCACAATCTTTATACCGATGCACGCAACAGAGCAACACGCTTTGGCAAGGCAAGGGCAGAAGCAATAACGGAGGTGTATAAATGATTCTCGGTTCGGGCAAGGGGTTTGCCGGCATTGACGAAAGGATCGAGCTTCAAAACGGTGTTAATATTGCAAAATATATGCGTAATTTCCGTGTGACCGACAGCGGTTCTATCGTAAAGAGAAACGCTGTTAAGGAGATTATCGGGTTTGGAGCGGTTGGCCCCGAGTGGAGCAGGGAGCTTCCGATATACGGACTTTGGACAGGATATTTGGGTAACCGTGAATATGTGGTTATTTCGATTGACGGTATGCTGTGCAGTTTTGACGTAAGTCTTCCGAATCCGACCCCGAGCTCTATCGGCACGATTCCTGCGGAAGAATGTATTATGTTTGAATTCAACGGCTTTTTATACATCAAAGCCGGCGAATATTACGGTAAATTCGACGGCACCAATCTTTATACGGTGGAAGGCTATATCCCCTGCGTTGCAATAGGTTGTGCTCCGTCGGGCGGCGGTGAGATCTTGGAGCAGATAAACCTTATTTGTGACAAGAGAAGGGTTTTGTTTTCTCCCGACGGAAAAGCCACCGTATTTAATCTGCCCGAAAGCGGGATCGATTCTATCGTTTCGGTTAAGCTTGACGGGGTTGAATACGAAAAGGAATATTCCCTTTCCGAAGGCTCTGCCGTACAGTTTAACGAAATCATACCCGAAGGAATCAACAGTCTTGAAATTATTTATTCCAAAAGAAATTCCGACAGCGACAGAAAGCGTATTTTCGGTTGCACGAAGGTCATGCTTTTCGGCGGTAATTCCGACGGACGTGCATTTCTTTGGGGTAATCCCGATTTTCCCAACTACCGTTTTCATTCCGACCTCGCAGACGGTATTCCAAGCGTTGAATATTTCCCCGTGAACGCTTTTACGGTTATCGGCAACAGCAAGATAAACTGTATCGTTCAGCAATATGACAGACAGCTTATATTTACGAAAAACGAAGCATATTATTCTTATAGCGAGCTTCAAAAGGACGCTTTGGGTAATATTTATTCCTCCTTCCCCGTATTCAGCCTTAACGGGAGCAAGGGTTGTCTTTTTGAAACAGACGGCTGTATTATAAACAACCGTCCCGTTACGCTTTGCGACGACGGACTTAATATGTGGGAATCCACCTCGGTCCAAAACGAAAAGAATGCGATTTGTTTCTCTTCCCCTATCGGAAAATCAATATCACGGTTGCTTGACCAAAACGTCGAAGATTTCAAGATGTTCGATTTCCAAGCAAACCGAGAGCTTTATTTTATTCACGACGGAACCGCATATATTTACAACTACGGCAACGGAAACTTTTATATCTATGACGGTTTTGAAGGCAGTAAATATTCGGTTTTCGGTTCAAAACTCTATATTGTCAAGGGAAACACCCTTTACGTTTTCGGCAACGATATTGAAAACGATAAAGAGGTTGATGCCGTTTGGGAAAGTGCACAAATTGCCGCCAAAAAAACCGGTAGGTGCGACGTTATCGGGCTTGACACCGATATTCACGTCAGAGGTCCGGTCAACCTAAAATTCGGATTTAAAAAGGGCTTATCGGAAAATATGACCGAAAGAGACTTTGTTTTCACCGACAGCGACGACGGGTTTATGAGGATATCCTTCAGACCTACGATAAAACGTGCAATGCCCTTTTCCTTAAAGGTTACGGCAAGCGGAAAAGGTAAATTTATTGCACACGGTTTTGCAATAAAAACAAGAGAAAAAGAAAGGAGTTTTAGAATTGGCTTACAATGAAACTATTGAAAATCTAAAATCGGCATTAAGCGGTTATTCAAAGGACGAGGAAGTTCTTAACGAGCTTTACAAAACCGCACTTGAAAATATTAACAAGCAACATACTGCCGCAACGGAAAGAATCGAAAACCAATACCGCACAGACAGAAACCAAGCATACTCCGACACTGCACGTGAAGAAAGAAACACTCTTAACGCACTTGCATCAAGAGGTCTTGGCTTCTCGGGCGAAACGGCGCAGGCAAAGCTGAATTCCGACATTATCCTTGCCAACAGGTTCGGAAAGCTTGCAAGCGACAAAAACGCAAGTGTTGCCGACCTTGAGCTTCAGTTTGCAGACAAGAAGAACGCACTTGCTTTTGACCAAGCAGAAAAGATCAGTGCTTACCATGACAACCGAAACAAGCTTAATGCAGAGATCGCAGGTATGGAATTAAGCAAGGAACAAAGCGAAGCACAGCTGAAAGCAGATATGGAAAAGCTCCGAGCAGAGATTGAACAGAAAGAAAAACAGCTTGCTTGGGAAAAGGAAAATGCAGACAAAAACAGAGATGCCGAACGAGAAAAATATTTAGCTCAGATCGAGGCAGATATGCGAAAGCTTCAATTAGATCTTGCACAAAAGGAAAGAGAGCTTTATTGGGAAATGCGAAACGCCAAAGAAGACCGAATGGCCGAACGAGATAAATATTTGTCACAGATCGAAGCAGATATGCAAAAGCTTCGTATGGAGCTTGAAGAAAAAGAAAAAGAGCGTGCTTGGGAAAAACAAAACGCAGACGAAAACAGAAGTGCCGAGCGAGAAAAATACTTAGCACAGATTGATGCCGAGATGAAGATGCTTCAAGCACAGCTCGACCAAAAGGCAAAAGAACTTGCTTGGGAGAAGGAAAACGCCGAAGCGAACAGAGCTGCTGAAAAAGAGCAGTACGAAGCAGAAATCCAAGCTAAAAAGGAGCTTGAAATTTTGGCTATGGAAACCGAAAGACAGTTGCTTGAGGCAGAATTGAAAGCAAAATACAATTCCAAAAATTCTTCGAGTTCTTCTTCAAACTCTTCTTCAAATTCTTCTTCGAATTCTTCAAACAAAACCGATAGCGACGAAAACGGTTATACTCCGAGCACCTCTGCTAAAGAGCTTGCGAAGCAGTTGGTTTCCAGCGCAACGAGCGGAAAAAACAAAGTAACCACCGAAACCCAGAGGTATTATATCAACAAATATTTGATTGATATGAAGGAAAATCACAATATAAACAGCGATTATTATAACGATCTTGTTGCCATGCTTAAGGCTTACGGCTATACCGCATCGAGCGAAAGTGCTATGCGTATTCAGGTTATCACTTACGATTCCAAGGAGCAATATGACACGGTCTATAAACAGACCTATAACAGAAATGTTCTTAACGGTATGAGTGAATCCAACGCAAAGAAGGATGCTATCGCAAAGGCTACCCAAAGCCGTATGGAATATATTTATTCCAGGTCAAAGAACGACACGGAATTTAAGAATTGTTGCAAAAAGGTTGGCATTGATACCGCTGCCGTAAACGATTACCTTAAATATATGTCTTCGAAAAAGCCCTCTGCCGGCAGACCGGTAAATAATACCACCAACCAATTGAAATAGGAGGTATTTATGGACATTAACAACTACATCGAGCCCGAGCTTTTTATTATCGTTCCCGTACTTTACGTGCTTGGGATCATGATAAAAAAGAGCAATATTCAGGATAGATTCATCCCCTTAATTCTTGGTATTATGGGTATTTTACTTGTAACTGCATACAAGCTTACGGCATATCTACCCACAGACATATCGGGTATTATCGGGGTTATCTATTCGGGTATTACCCAAGGTCTGCTTTGCGCGGCGGCGAGTGTTTATACAAACAACATTATCAAGCAATTAAAGAAAAAGGATGATACGAAAGGAAAATCCGAAGATGAAAGTCTTGCTCAAAATGATGATGAAGGTCATAACGATATACGCTGACTGTATTTATGACCTTATCTACGACGTATGACGGGTTTTGAGATACTTGGCGAAGTGTTGCCGATAGTTTTTTCTTCCGTTGGGCTTACGGGAAGTTTATTTGCCGTTATCATCACGGTTGCCGTGAAAAAGGCAAAGAAGGATGCCGAGCAAAAGAGAGCAGAAAGGCTTCGGCTTGAAATACTTCGGCTTGAAGGCGAAGAAAAAATGAGTGCTTTGTTGTTTGCGATGTTAAGACACTCTCGAGGGAGTGAAAACGAACGTGAGCTTGAAGATGCCGAAGAGGCATATATCGAGCATCTCGAAAACAGCTCGAGGCTTAAAAATGAAATAATTGGGTTGTATACATCTAATTAAACGTAATGGCTGTCTTTCAAATTGATTGACAGCCATTTTAATTTATGGTATTATAAAGAAAATCATTTAAGAGGTTAAATATGAACGGCGAAACAGATATTTTTGATATGACAGAGGAAAACAAGCCACAAAAACCGCCGATGAGCAAGAAGGCAAAGAAAAGGCTTATATACGTTTTTTGCGTTGTTTTGGGCATTGTTCTTGCAACCTTGGTGGTAGTTATCGGTTCTGCGATATTCTCCGGTGCATCTACCCCTGAGGAAGCTATTGCTGAATATCAAAAGGCATCGCTCCTTTACGATATTGACGGTATGATAGAATATTCGTCGGAATACAACAAAACCGTTCTTTACGGCAACAGACAAACGACAGACAAGCTTTTAAAGCCATATCTTGAAAAGGGCTACGAGGGTTTTGAAGCAAAGTACACCGAGGACGACATCAAGTTTGGGCTTATTTCGGTTTTGAGATACGAGCAGGGTGACAAAAAGTTTGAGACCGCAATGGAAAAATACAACCAGAAGGTTGAAAACGGCAGTGACGATATTTCCGAGATCGCAATCGTTAGAATGACGGTTGACACGGGCAAAAGCAAGACCACCCGTGATTACGTTGCCGTTAAGGTCGGCGGTCGTTGGTATTTTGCATTTGCAGAGGTTTAAGGATATGGAAAAAGGACTTCACAACAAAGTGAAGTCCTTTTTTGCCGTCCTTTAAAATAAAACCAATCCTACTCTTTTTCAAATCCGTAACATTCACCGTTAAGATTGATATGTTCAACGAGAGAATGAAAAGCTTGTTCACATTCGCCTTCGGAATAATACTTACAAAAGATACACTTTTCTTGAATTACCTTTTTTAGTTTTTCTTCATATTCATAGCGGCATAAAAGATAAACTTCGCTTTCTTTCACAGAAAGAACGTTGGAGGGGTTGAAATACTCTTTCTCTGTTTTTAAATCTTCTTCGATAAAAAACGGAGCAGCACAGTCTTTCTCAACAAAAAAATCCAATTCTACAAAAGAATGGTAGTTTTTATTAAGAAATTCTATAAACTCGGCTATGTTCTTTATACCGTCGGGGAATTTACAATAAAGAATATTATTGATTAAAGCTACATTGATTTTTTCCACAGAATTACTCCTTGTTTTTCATAGTGTTGATAGATGAAACAAGCATTCTACGAATCGAACCGCAATCATGTAATAAACTCTTAATAACATCATCCTTTAAAAGCTCAGCTTTTATCATAAGCTCAAGCCAATACTCCGTTTCATAACATTCCTTAAGAGAAATCTGTAGTTTTGAAACAAAATCGGGTTTACTATGTGCGTAATTGGCCTCACGTATATTTGCGCCAATACTTGTAGCTGACCTTTCAAGTTGATTAACGATAGAATAATGTCCTTTTATACTATCGCAAAGCTTCAAAATTTTTACGGCAAAATCCATAGATGCAAGAGCAAGCTTACTTTCAGACATAGTAACCACCTCATTTCCGTAATACATTATAACACGATTTGTTCCATAAAGCAAGTATAGTGAAATCGTTCGCACTGCTCACGGTGAAATCAAAGGCTTGCGCCTTTGGTGAAATCGAAACCTTACGGTTTCGGTGAAATTAAATCCGTCCCCAACCCGACGAAGTCGGATTTCACCGCAAAGCGATTTCACCCATCGAAGATGGATTTATCCCGTCCGAAAGGACGGATTTAGTTGAAAAAAGACGGTTACTTTCGTAACCGTCTTTTTTCTGGTGCCTCCGATCGGAATCGAACCAATGACACGGAGATTTTCAGTCTCCTGCTCTACCAACTGAGCTA
>JAFVXP010000074.1 GCA_017501055.1 Clostridia bacterium
ATAGATGGTGTACTTCACGAGATTTCTACTGTCCCCGGAGTTACCGAGGATGTGCCTGAAATAATTCTCAATGTTAAGGGAATCGTTGCAAAGCTTCATTGCCAGCAACCCAAGACCTGCATTATCGACGTACGCGGCGGCGAAGTCACCGCAGGCGATATTCAGGTTGATTCGGATATAGAGATACTCAATCCCGATCACCACATTGCGACCGTTGAAATGGGCGCACCCTTCTTCATGGAGATTACTTTCGAACATGGCAGAGGATACGTTTCCTCGGAGAAGAATAAAGCCGCGGTTGAAAACCCTGTTATCGGCGTAATCTATACCGATTCCATATTCACCCCGGTTCAAAAAGCAAACTTCACGGTTTCCAACACCCGTGTAGGTAACATTACCGACTTCGACAAGCTCGAAATCGAAGTTACCACCAACGGCACAATAGATGCTAAAGAAGCTGTATCTCTTGCAGCAAAGATTCTTAACGAACACCTCAACCTCTTTGTTGAACTTTCCGACGAAGCCAAGAACACTGAGATCATGGTTGAACGTGAAGAAAAGATCAAAGAAAAGGTGCTCGAAATGACTATCGAAGAACTCGATATGTCCGTTAGAAGCTTCAACTGCCTTAAGAGAGCAGGCATCGATACCGTTGAAGACCTTACCAACAGAACCGAGGAAGATATGATCAAGGTCAGAAACCTCGGCAAAAAATCGCTTGAAGAAGTTATCCAGAAGCTCCAGTCTCTCGGCTTGTCGCTTCGTAAATCGGATGACTGATCGAGCGCAGCAATAAAATAAGGAGGCAAAGGAAATGCCCGGAACCAGAAAATTAGGCAGACCTACTGCACATAGAATGTCTATGCTCAGAGGTATGGTCACCTTCCTTCTCGAAAAGGGAAGAATCGAAACGACCGTAACACGTGCTGCCGAAGTCAGCGCACTTGCTGATAAAATGATCACTCTCGGCAAGAAAAATACCCTTGTCGCTAAAAGACAGGCGATTGCTTTCCTCAAGAAGGAAAGTGTCGTATATAAACTCTTCACCAAGATCGCTCCTCTCTACGACGAAAGAAACGGCGGTTACACCCGTGTTCTTAAGGTAGGCCCCAGAAGAGGCGACGGTGCTGAAATGGCAATCATCGAACTCGTAGGTGCTGAATCTCTCTACACCGTAAAGGAAGAGAAGAAGGAAGAGCCCAAGGCTGAAGAAAAGAAGCCCGCAAAGAAGACTGCTAAGAAAGCAGCTCCTAAGGCTGAAGAAGCAGCTGAATAAGCAACGTAATAAAAAGTGTAGGCTAAAAAGCCTGCACTTTTTGCTTTATCGATTGACTTTTGCCGTACGTTGTGATAATGTAATATCAAGAACGTTTCCCGAAGGAGCAGTTATGAAATATAGAATTGGTGTCGATATCGGCGGTATGAGCGTAAAGATCGGTGTTGTCGATAGCGAGTTTAATTTGTCGGAAAAATTGCGTTTTCCCACAGGCGAAGGCTGTACCGCAGAATATATAATTAACGGAATAATCGACGGTTGCCGTAAGCTTATGAAAAAATACCCTATCGAATCAATAGGTATCGGCTCACCAGGATGTGTTGATAACGCAAACGGTGTCGTCTTAGGCGCAGGAAACCTTCCTTTTAAAAATGAACCTCTCGCTCAGAAGGTGTCAGAAGCTCTCTCCTTGCCCACTTTTGTCGAAAACGACGGTTCTTGTGCATTGATCGGTGAAATGGCGGCAGGAGCCTGTAAAGGCTGCCACGATGCCGTTATAATCACAATAGGTACGGGTATCGGCGGTGCAATAGTAATGAACGACCGCCTTGTACGCGGAGCAAAGCTCGGCGCAGGCGAGCTTGGACATTTTGTAATCGACCGTAACGGCGAAGAATGTACCTGCGGATTAAAGGGTTGCTTTGAACAGTATGCTTCCGCAACCGCACTTATCGAACAAACAGAAAAGGCAATCAAAGAAAATCCCGACAGCATACTTGCAGAATGCGGCAAAGACGAAATTACCGGTAAAACCGTTTTCGATGCATCTGAAAGAGGCTGTGAAGTGGCGATAGCTCTGCTTAAAGAATACGGAAATATTCTTTCCGACGGCTCGAATAGCCTTAACCATATATTCCAACCTGAAATGATCGTAATTTCGGGCGGTATAGCAAATCAGGGTAAGTCGTTACTTGCGCTCATAAATCCCCACCTTCTTCCCGGAACCGAGGTTGCAACAACAACGCTTAACGGCGAAGGCGGAATTATCGGTGCGGCTTTGCTTGGTACAGAATATTCAAAATAAAAAATCGGCTGTTGCTTTCCGCAACAGCCTTTTTATTTAAAACAACATTTCGCTCAAATCGTAAGGAGTGTTCTGGTAAACGTAATAGTTAAGCCAGTTTGAATAAAGCAAATGAGCATGAGCACGCCAAGTGCTGATAGGAGTCTTTGAAGGATCGTCGTCGGGGAAATAGTGCTTGGGAATTTCGGGATCAATACCTTTAAGCAGATCACGCTCGTATTCGTTTTTAAGGGTGTCGAAATCGTATTCACAATGTCCCGTAACGTAAAACTCACGTCCGTTTTTGTTCGCAACAAGATATATACCTGCTTCTTCGGATTCAGCAAGAATCAAAAGATCTTCTTTAGCAAGCACGTCTTCGCGGCGCATAGCCGAATAACGTGAATGCGGTGCAGAAAATTCCTTGTTAAATCCACGAACAAGGGGATATTCGGGATAAAGCGTCTTGTGACGGAAAACACCCGAAACCTTCTTTTCAAGATTAAGCTTTTCAATACCGTGATTAATGTAAAGACCTGCATAAGCACCCCAGCAAACGTACATTGTCGAATATACGTTTTTGTGTGCCCAATCGACAAGCTCGCAAAGCTCGTTCCAATAATCAACGTCGGTGAATTTAAGCGATTCAACGGGCGCACCCGTAATTATCAAACCGTCAAACTTCTCGTTTTTAACCTCATCAAAGGTTTTGTAAAAGGTTGCAAGATGCTCTTCCGAAGTGTTCTTCGAGGTGTGAGAAGCCATATTTAGAAGCGTAATGTCAATCTGAAGCGGTGTATTTGAAAGCAAACGTAAAAATTGCGTTTCCGTAACGATCTTCGTAGGCATAAGATTCATTATGGCGATCTTCAAGGGACGTATGTCCTGCTTGATAGCACGTGCTTCGTCCATAACGAAAATATTCTCTTTTATCAAAGCTTCCGCAGCAGGAAGCGCCATAGGTATCTTAATCGGCATAATGACCTCCGAATAAACTTCTTGCATAACAGTATACCAAAAATATGCCCTCTGTTCAATAGTTTTTTAAATAAACTATGGAAAATACGCAACTCTTGTGTTATACTTTCAAAGAGGTGAAGAGAATGGAAAAGGTCGTTTATAAGGTAGATAAAGAAGAACCTTCTTTGGATATAATAAATAAATGCGCAGAAACGTTAAAAAACGGCGGAATGGCTGTATTTCCCACAGAAACCGTTTACGGCATCGGTGTCGATGCATTTAATAAGGATGCGCTTGCCTCGCTTTATGAGAAAAAACAGCGTCCTCTCGATAAACCTCTGCTTATGCATATTTCGGGCATAGAAATGGCAAAATCCGTTGCAATACTCGACGATAAGACGATAGAGCTGATAAAACGCTACACCCCCGGACCGTTAACGCTCGTTGTAAAAAGAAGGGAAGAAGTGCCCGAAATTGCCGTTGCGTTCGGCGATACCGTAGGATTAAGATTCCCTTCGAATAAAGTGTTTCTAAAGCTTTCAAAGGCTTTCGGCGGTCCCATAGCCGCAACAAGCGCAAATATCTCCGGCTTTAAAAGTGCAGTTAATGCAGACGAGCTTGCACCCGTGCTTGATATTGCCGATATGGTAATAGACGGCGGCGAATGTGAACTCGGTATAGAATCAACGATAGTCTCGCTTGTAGGCGAAAAACCAAAGATATTGCGTCAAGGCGCATTTCCGAAAGAGCTTGTTGAGGAGGTCTTGGGCGAATGCGAATAATCGGACTTTGCGGCAGAAGCGGCAGCGGAAAAGGCGTTTTTTCTGCCGTTGCATCAAAAAACGGAATTAAGGTTATCGATTGCGATGCCGTTTATAAAGATATGGTTTCAAAGCCGTCGGATTGCCTTGAAGAAATAGAAACAGAATTCGGCTCGGAAGTAATTAAAGATTCAAAGCTCGACCGCCGTGCATTAGCACCGATAGTTTTTTCGAACCCCGAAAAACTCCAAAAATTAAACTCAATAACCCATAAATACGTTCTTGACGAGGTACGGAATATTATATCGTCTTCACCCGAAGATTCTGTAATATTGATCGATGCACCCACAATGTTCGAAAGCGGTTGCGATGAATTGTGTGATATGGTGATAGGGGTAATATCGTCGGATTCCGACTGTGTTTCCCGTATAATGAACCGTGACGGGATCTCTAAAGACCAAGCCGTGTCCCGTCTTAACAATCAGTATACAAACGATTTTCTCAAAGAAAATTGCGATGCTTTGATTTATAACGAATCAACAATTAATGATTTCGAAACCGATTCAACAAACCTTATAAAAGATATTCTTGAAGGCAAAATCTAAAATTATGTAAACTTAATGCAAGGAGAACGAAATGGAAAGAAAAGAAGCAGAAAAACTATTGATGAAAAAGAAATATTCAATTCCGCAAAGCGAAACCGAGCTTCAAAAGGTCGAATCCTTTATAAAGAAATACCGCCATTTTATCGACTATGCAAAGACCGAACGCCTTGCCGTTGATTATGCGGTCGACCTTGCCGTTGAAGCAGGCTTTTCCCCCTTCGATCCCAAAGCAGAGCTTAAGGCAGGGGATAAAGTATATTATGTAAACAAAGACAAAAGCCTTATCCTTGCAAAAATAGGCAAACTTTCTCTTGAAGAGGGTTGCCGTATTATTGCTTCGCATATCGATTCTCCCCGCCTTGACCTAAAGCCTCAACCGCTTTATGAAAACAGCGATATTGCATATTTCAAAACACATTATTACGGCGGTATAAAGAAATATCAATGGACTACCGTTCCTCTCGAGCTTCACGGTGTAGTATACCGTGAGGACGGAACCCGTGTCGAGATCAATATCGGCTCCGATCCCGAAGACCCCGTTTTCTATATAAGCGACCTTATGCCCCATATCGGCAAGGACCAGATGTCAAAAACGGCCTCGGAATTTATAACCGGAGAAGGACTTAATATAATCAACGGCTCGCTTCCTATCGATGAAGACGGCGGTGTTAAGTTGATGGTTCTTTCAATCCTTAACGAAAAATACGGTATAACCGAGCGTGACCTTATAACGGCAGAACTAACCGCAGTTCCTGCGATAATGTCCCGTGAAGTCGGCTTTGACCGTTCGATGATAGCTGCCTACGGACACGACGACAGAATCTGTGCGTTCCCCTCGCTTTGTGCGCTTCTCGATGAAGATATTCCAAATCACACTTCTGTCGTAATGCTTGCCGATAAAGAAGAAATAGGCTCCTACGGTGTAACGGGTCTCGGAAGCGAAAGCTAT
>JAFVXP010000075.1 GCA_017501055.1 Clostridia bacterium
AAGGGTGACGAAAAGATCTGCCTTAACGAGATATTGGGTGTTTACGAGGATAAACTCGAAAGCGTATATTCCTGCAATATCGCTGACAGCGCAACCAACGTTCCCACCTTCAATTATGAAGCAACCGAACGTGTTGCACCCAAGATAAAATCCGCAAAACCCAAGGTTTTGATTCCTGCGTTCCCCGGCACAAACTGCGAATTCGATTCCGCAAAGGCTGTTCGTGATGCAGGCGCAGACCCCGAAATCATCGTTATAAATAACCTTTCTGCTTCGGGTATCCGTGAAAGCGTTGAACGCTTCGCTAACGAATTGAAGACCGCACAGATGATATTCATACCCGGCGGCTTCTCGGGCGGTGACGAACCCGACGGAAGCGGTAAGTTCATTACTGCATTCTTCCGCAACGCAGAGATCAAGGACGGTGTAACCGACCTTCTCGAAAACCGTGACGGCTTGATGTGCGGTATCTGTAACGGCTTCCAGGCTCTTATCAAGCTTGGCTTGGTTCCTTACGGAAAGATCATCGATACCGATGAAAATTGCCCCACTCTCACCTTCAACACAATCGCCCGTCACCAATCGAGAATCGTTCGCACTCGTGTTGCTTCGAATAAATCTCCTTGGCTTGCTCTCACCAACGTCGGCGACGTTTATAACGTTCCGATCTCTCACGGTGAAGGCAGATTCTTGGCAAGCGAAGAGCTTGTTAAAGAACTCGCCACAAACGGTCAGATCGCAACCCAGTACGTTGACCTCGAAGGTAACGCTACCGGCGATATTCACTATAACCCGAACGGCTCTATGTGCGCTATCGAGGGTATCACCTCTCCCGACGGCAGAGTATTCGGTAAGATGGGCCACAGCGAACGTATAGGCGCAGGTCTTTATAAGAACGTTCCCGGCGAATACGACATAAAGATGTTCGAGGCGGCAGTACGTTATTTTAAATAAACAGGAGAGTTTGTTATGCAATATAAAACCGATATTGAAATCGCTCAAAGTTGCAAAATGAAGCCGATCCAAGAGATCGCAAGTGTTGCACACGTTGACGAAAAGTACATTGAACAATACGGAAGATATAAAGCTAAAATTGATATGTCCTTGATGAAAGAAAGCAATCGTAAAGACGGTAAGCTTATTTTAGTAACCGCTATCACACCCACACCTGCAGGTGAAGGTAAAACAACGACAACAATAGGACTTGCCGATGGCTTAAAACGCATCGGCAAGGACGTTACCGTTGCTCTTCGTGAGCCGTCCCTCGGCCCCGTGTTCGGTGTTAAAGGCGGTGCGGCAGGCGGCGGTTATGCGCAGGTAGTTCCTATGGAGGACATTAACCTTCATTTCACGGGCGACTTCCACGCAATCGGTGCGGCAAACAACCTTCTTGCCGCTATGCTCGATAACCATATCAAACAGGGTAACGAGCTTAATATCGATCCACGCCGTATAACCTGGAAGCGTTGCGTCGATATGAACGACCGTCAGCTCCGCTACGTTGTCGACGGTATGGGCGGTGTCGCTAACGGTGTCCCCCGTGAAGACGGTTTTGATATAACCGTTGCGTCGGAAATCATGGCAATCTTCTGCCTTTCCAATTCGATAACCGACCTTAAAAAACGTCTTTCCAATATAATCGTCGGCTATACCTATGACGATGAACCCGTAACCTGCGGTCAGCTTAAGGCAGAAGGTGCAATGACTGCGCTTTTGAAGGACGCATTAAAGCCGAACCTTGTCCAAACGCTCGAAGGCACTCCTGCGTTCGTTCACGGCGGTCCCTTTGCGAATATTGCCCACGGCTGTAATTCGGTTATTGCAACGAAGATGGCGCTCAAAATGGGTGACTATACCGTAACGGAAGCAGGCTTCGGCGCAGACCTCGGTGCAGAAAAGTTTCTTGATATAAAATGCCGTATGGCAGGACTCACTCCCGATGCAGTCGTCATAGTTGCAACCGTTCGTGCGCTTAAAATGCACGGCGGACTCGCAAAGAACGAGCTTGCAACCGAGGATATAACTGCTCTCGAGCGTGGTATACCCAATTTGTTGCGCCACGTTTCCAATATCAAAAACGTTTACAAGCTCCCGTGTGTCGTTGCGGTAAACAGATTCCCGACAGATACCGATAACGAAATCGACTTCATCATCGCTAAATGTAAAGAGCTTGGCGTTAATACCGTTCTTTCAACCGTCTGGGCAGACGGCGGAAAGGGTGGAGAAGCGCTTGCACACGAGGTTGTCAGACTTTGTGAAGAAGAACAGGGCGATTTCACCTTCTCCTATGAAGATGATTGCACGATCGAGCAGAAGATAGAATCCGTCGTTAAAAAGGTTTACGGAGGCAACGGAATAATCGTCACTCCTTCCGCAAAGAAACAGATCCAACGCTTGGAATCGCTCGGATTCGGAAATTGTCCCGTATGTATCGCAAAAACGCAGTATAGCTTCTCTGACGACCCTTCAAAGCTCGGAGCACCCGATAACTTTGAAGTAACCGTCAGAAACGTAAAGGTTTCTGCAGGTGCAGGCTTTATAGTAGTCCTCACGGGCGATATAATGACAATGCCGGGACTTCCCAAAACTCCCGCCGCAGAACGTATCGACGTTGACGAGAACGGCGTGATAAGCGGACTCTTTTAAAAATCAATAATTACAACAAAAAGCTGTTGCGAAATCCAAATCGTGACAGCTTTTTTCTTTTTGCATACTTTGTTTTTCGGTTGAAAATAAATATAAAAAGAAAGTATTGATAAAAAGACCTCGAAAATGAAGATAATCTTCTGCACAACGCCGAAAATGAATTGATATATTTCTCCAAACATCTTGATTTTCCAATGAAATAGGGCATTATCCCAAACCCCGAACGTATGTTTGTTAACATAATCACAAAAATTTCACCACAGTACACCATATATCGACATATAAAAACGTCGAAAACCGTTGCAATATAAGGAAAAACGTCATAGTCATAATGACGAAACGGTATCTGTAACTGCATTAAATAGTTTTCCCTTACTATTGCAATTTTTTGGGCTTTAGAGTATAATTAGACCATATTAGAGGCGCAAAGTGGAGCGCAAGGGAGCAAAATCCCATAAAAACCGCGAAAAACACTTCAAGAAAGGGGAAAAGACCGATGTTCTATGGCGAATACAGACATAATATAGACTCCAAGGGACGTCTGTTTATTCCCGCAAAGCTTCGTGATAAGCTCGGCGAAGAATTTATATTCTCCCGTGGACTTGATAAATGTATTTGCGTGTACCCTATGGAAGAATGGGAGCGCTTCACCGCAAAGCTTGAAGAGCTTCCCGTTGCAAAAGAACGCCACATACGCCGTTATTTCTATTCGGGTGCGTATGAAGGCTCGGTCGACTCTCAGGGCAGAGTAACCGTTTCTCAGGTCTACCGTGAATTGGCAGGCTTGGAAAAAGAGGTTGTAATCGTTGGCAACCGTTCCCATCTCGAGCTTTGGTCTGCAACCGAATGGGAAAAGGAACAACAGCTTATCGATAACGAAGAAGTTACTAACGAACTTATTGAATTGGGCTTCTGATTATGGAATTTAATCATATTTCGGTACTCCTTCACGAAACTGTAGATTCACTTGAAGTTAAACCCGACGGAATCTATGTGGATTGCACCCTCGGCGGTGCAGGACATACGTCCTTAATACTTTCAAAGCTTGGTCCGAACGGCAGAGTGATCGGTATTGACCGTGACGATGATGCATTGCAAAACGCAAAAGAAAAAATCAATGACGACCGCCTTATAACCGTAAAAGATAACTTTGAAAATATAGCTTCTGCGGTTGAATATGCAGGATTTGATAAGGTTGACGGCATATTGATGGACCTCGGCGTTTCGTCACATCAGCTTGATGTTGCGGAACGTGGGTTCTCGTATATGAAAGACGCTCCTCTCGATATGAGAATGGATAGAACCGCATCACTTACTGCTTACGAGGTTGTAAATACGTATAGCGAACGTGAGCTTTCAAGAATACTCAAGGAGTACGGCGAAGAACGCTTCGCATCAAAGATAGCTTCATGCATCTGCACAAAAAGACAAGAAACACCGATAAAAACAACACTCGAGCTTGCGGAAATAATAACCTCCGCAATACCGCAAAAATTTCGCTTCGACGGCGGAAACCCCGCAAAGAGAAGCTTTCAGGCAATAAGGATAGAAGTCAATTCCGAGCTTGAAGCTATCCCGAGAGCGATCCAGGCAGGAAACGAACTTTTAAGCGTCGGCGGACGAATGTCGATAATAACCTTCCATTCGTTAGAGGATAGATTGGTTAAAAACGCATTCCAAAAGTTAGAAAGACCCTGCACTTGCCCAACGGACTTTCCCGTTTGCGTTTGCGGAAAGAAACCTTCAGTCAGAATAATAACAAAAAAACCGATTCTCCCCACAGAAGAAGAATTAGAAATGAACAGCAGATCGCACAGCGCAAAACTGCGTGTATGCGAAAAGATATAAAGAAAGGCGAATTAATGATGAACGAAATGCGAAACACAACGAATTCTGCAGTAACAGTAAAGAAAACCTCGCAATCTGTCGTAAAAAAGACAAAAAGACCGGCATCAAAGCAGGTCTCTAATCTCCATGCAGTTCGTGCGCCCAAGGTCATCAACGTAAAGAAAAAAGACAAAGCGCCTTTCCCTTGGTCTGTTGTCGCTTCGGCAGTGATCCTCACGGCTCTCTTCCTCTTTATGATGATGAACTATGCAGAGGTTGATAAATACCGCAGCGAGATCACAGGTCTTAACAACAAAATCGCAACCTTGGAAAAAACTCAGGACGACCTTGAGGTAACTCTTTCCAATAAATACGATCTTGCGGATATAGAGCGTTATGCAACCGAATCTTTGGGCATGACTAAGAATATCCCCGAGAGCAACGTTCATATAATAACCACCGAGCAGAAGGACAAGACCGAAATGCATAAATATGACGACGGTGAAGAAGGCGGCTTTGGCTTCTTGCTCACAGGCCTTGGTGAGGTTATAAGAGATTTTATCGACTGATAAAATCAAAAAATGCATTAAATCTATGCTACCGAATATATTTATATAACGGGTAAAGAGGGTAAATTTCTCTTTACCCATTTCGGCTATAAAAAAGGAGATTTGTTTATGGCGAGCGCAAATAGAAAATATACCCCCTCCGGCAGCGGACGTATGACCGTTGCACGAAGCAGGGGAGCACTTGTTATAGTTTTGGTGCTTCTGTCACTGCTTTGTGTTCGCTTTGCCTATCTTCAGTTGTTCGACCCTAAAGACTACCGTACTCAGGCGCTTGACCAATATACAAGCTCTGTAACGATACCTGCAAAGCGCGGTGCTATCTATGCAAACGACGCTACGACCGAGCTTGCAGTAAGCGCAACCGTTTATAACTGCTTCATCTCTCCGTTTGATATCGAAGACGATGCACAGCTAAACAAAATAGCCGACGGTCTTTCGACGATTCTTTCGGTTGACCGTAACGAAATAATCGAAAAAGGCAACAAAAAGAAAACCAAATACCAGATAATCAAAAAATTTCTTTCCGAAACCGAAGAACAGGCTGTCCGTGCTTTCATTTCCGAAAACGAATTTGTGGGAATAATCAACCTTGAAGAAACCACAAAGCGTTACTACCGCTACGGAAGCTTTGCGGCGCACCTTCTTGGCTTTACGGGTTCCGATAACCAAGGTCTTTCGGGCTTGGAATCGACTTATGACGAATACCTTGCAGGCGTCGACGGTAAATCCGTAAAGGCGGCTGACGCATACGGTAACGAGCTTGATTCGGGTGTCGGCTCAACGTATATTCCTGCAACCGACGGTATGAGCGTTGTAACGACTCTCGACTGGACAATCCAAAACACCGTTGAAAAGTATGTCCGTCAGGCGTACGAAGAGCATCAGCCTAACGGCAGAGTGCAGTGTATCGTAATGGACGTAAATAACGGCGAATTGCTTGCCAGTGCAATATATCCGTCCTTCGACCTTAATAATTACAATAATCTCTCCGAACTCTATCAGCAAAAATACGATACGTTCATCGGTACAGACGACGAACGTTCGGAATACAGAACCGAGCTTCTCTATGAAATGTGGAACAATACAAACGCATCTCAAACCTATGAACCCGGTTCCACGTTCAAGATAATCACAAGTGCAATCGCACTCGAAGAAAACGCTGTAAGCTTCGAAACATCGACCTTCAACTGTGTCGGTGCTTATACAATAGCAGGAACCAAGATCCACTGCCACAAGATCGCAGGTCACGGCACTCAAAGGTTCAGCGAAGCGCTCGTAAACTCCTGCAACCCTGCGTTTATACAGATCGGTACCGCAATCGGTACAACTACCTTTAAAAAATATTTCGATGAATTCGGATACACTCAGGTCACCGGAAGCGATATAGTCGGCGAAGCGTCTTCGATCTACTACGGAACGACGGGCGCACAGTTCCAAGCGCTTGAATTGGCGATATATTCCTTCGGTCAGACCTTTAAAGTAACCCCGATACAGCATATCCGTGCCGTGTCCGCCGTTGCAAACGGAGGCTATCTTGTAGTACCCCATGCAGTAAAATCCTTGGTGGATAAAGACGGCAACGTGGTTAAGACCTTTGAATATGAAAGCTCAAGACAGGTAATTTCAACAGATACCTGCAATAAGATAATCACTTCGCTTACAAACTCAACGAAAAATGCAAGCGTTTCGGGATATAATATCGTTTCAAAGACCGGTACTTCGGAAAAACGAGATACCGTCCGTGAAGACGACTATATCAGCTCGTGCGTGTCCTTCGCACCTGCCGAAGATCCTCAAATTGCGGTCCTTGTCCTTGTTGACGATCCCACAGGCGGCCAACATTTCGGTTCTGCCGTAGCTGCACCGATAGTTGCAAATATCCTCGGCGAAACTCTTCCGCATCTCGGTATAACCCCCAATAAGGACGAAGAAACCACAATAGCTCTTTCTGAATACCGTGAAATGAGCGTTGAAAAGGCAAAACAGAAGATTGAAGAGCTTGGACTTAAGTGCGTCGTTCGTGGTAACGGCGAAACCGTAACGGAACAGCTTCCTTCCGCAGGAACAGTAATCTCCAAAGACGGCGTTGTAATACTTTATACCGAAGGCGCAACACCCGAGGTTAACGTCAAAGTCCCCAACGTGCTTAACTATTCGCCTACGAACGCAATAAAAACGATCCTTAACAGCAACCTTAACGTTTCGATAAAGGGTATCTTTAATAACGATTTCACAAACTGTAAGGTAATCTCGCAGTCTGTATCCGCAGGCGAAAGCGTTCTTCCCGGTACCGTAATCGAACTTGAATTCTTGTATGAGGAAGCAATAGAATAATGAAAATGAATCTTGCATATATTGCCTCTGCGGTCGGCGGAAAGCTTTCAAAGACCGCCGATGCGGAGCGCACAGTAAACGGTTTTTTCTCGGATAGCAGAACCCCTTCAAAAGATAAGCTCTTCTTGGCACTTGTCGGAGAGCGTGTCGACGGTAATACCTTCGTACCCGACCTTGTAAAGAACGGTTGTTGCGCTATCCTTGATAATGCCGAATATATGCCTGAATACGGAAGCTGTATTCTTGTTGATGACGTAAGAGAATCACTCCAAAAATTAGCACGTTTCTATAGAGAAAACGAGCTTAATGATACTCCCGTTGTCGGAATAACCGGCTCGGTAGGGAAGACAACGACCAAAGATATGGTTGCTCTTGCGCTTTCTTCCTGCCTTTCGGTTCATAAAACTATAGGCAACTCCAATAGCCAGATAGGACTTCCGCAAACCGTTTTGGCAACCGACCCGAATGTCGATTGCGCTATCTTCGAGCTTGGAATGAGTATGAAGGGCGAAATGGAAAGAATCAGCCGTTGCGCCATGCCCGATATATCCATAGTAACAAATATCGGCTATTCTCATCTTGAAAACCTCGGATCAAGAGAAGCAATACGTGACGAGAAACTAAAAATCGCAAAATTTTCAAAAAAAGATTCAATTCTTTTGTTAAACGGCGATGAACCTCTCCTTCGAGGTATTGATAAATCCGATAAAAAGGTTTATTATATATCAGTAGAGGATGATCACAACAGCGATTGCTTTGCTTATGATATTACAGAAACCGAAAACGGCGTAAAGTTCAAAGCTTCTGTTTTCGGAAAAGAATATACAGTCGAAATACCTGCAAAGGGCAAGCATTTCGTTATAAATTCGCTTTTTGCTCTTGCAACGGCATCTCTTCTCGGCTGTGACGTAGAAAAATGTGCAACCTCTTTGTCAAATTATGAAAGCGACGGCAGAAGGCAGTTCGTATACGAAAAAGACGGACATACGGTAATTTCGGATTGCTATAACGCTGCACCCGATTCTATGAAGGCTTCGCTTTCGGTTCTCGGAAGCTATAAAAAGGGAAGACGTATTGCAGTTCTCGGCGATATGCTCGAGCTTGGCAAGGATACCGTTCTTCTTCATAAAGAAGTGGGCGAATCGGTCAAAGAATTTGCCGACGTGCTCATCACATATGGTGAACTTGCAGAAAATATCGCAATCTCTGCAAATCTGCCTCAAACCTATGTTTTCAAGCCCGATGAAAAAGAAAAACTCAAAGAGTTTTTACAAACCTTCATAAAAGAAAACGATACCGTTCTTTATAAAGCAAGCAACGGTATGAAGCTTTCAGATGTAATAGTATAATTAAGGAGAAAACGATGAATTTAATTACTGTTTGTGCCATAGCGGCAGCCGTTGGATTTGTCCTCGGCGCAATACTTTATAAAATATTTATCCCGCTTCTCCGAAAAGTTAAATTAGGTCAAAAGATTCTCGAGATAGGACCTTCTTGGCATAAATCAAAAGAAGGGACACCCAACCTCGGCGGTGTAATATTCATAATTGCCTGTCTTGTTGCGTTTGGTGTAGGCTTGCTTTTCGTTGAAAATCTCGGCAACGCCATTCAAATAGCCTTGGTATTGGGACTTGCACTCTCTCAAGGACTTATCGGCTTTGTCGATGACTATGTAAAGCTATTTAAAAAACGTAATAAGGGATTGAGCGCATCTCAAAAGATGGTGCTTCAGTTCATAACTGCCGCAGGCTATCTTGCCCTTCGTGCATATCACGGAGCAGATACGATCATAGAATTCCCTTGGGGCGCAAGCGTAGATTTCGGTGTGTTCTATTACGTGATAATGCTCTTGGTTATCGTATATATAATCAACTGTGCAAACCTCACGGACGGTATCGACGGCCTTGCAGGAAGTATTGCGTTGATAATAACGGTAATGTTCTTCTTGTTCGGTATCAATTACGAAATCCTTGAATTTTCGTTAACGTCTTCTGCACTCTTCGGCGCATTGCTTTCCTTCCTCGTCTTTAATTTCTATCCCGCAAAGATATTTATGGGCGATACAGGCTCGCTCTTCTTGGGCGGTTTTATCGTTGCTTTGACTATGCTGACGGGAAATGAATTCCTTCTTCTCCTCGTCGGTATAATCTGGATAATCGAAGGCTTGTCGGTCGTTCTTCAGGTTCTTTCCTTCAAACTGACGGGCAAACGAATCTTTAAGATGAGTCCCATACATCACCATTTCGAAAAATGCGGTTGGTCGGAAGTAAAAATCGTTGCAGTTTTCTCTCTGATAACCGTAATATTCTCAACACTTGCATATTATCTCTTAATAATATAAAATAAGGAATCTGGTAATTCATGGCTTCAAACGGTATTCAAAAAGCAAAAAGCTCTGCCGTTGCTCCAAAGAAAAGGAGTGTTGGCGGTACTCAAAACCGAATATACAGAATGATCGGCGAAGTTGACAGACCGCTTCTTATCGTTGTAATTGCGCTTGTTTGTATCGGTTCGGTCATGATATTTTCAGCATCCTACGCAGTAAGCGATTCCCGTTTCGGGGATTCATATTACTTCGCACGAAGCCAGATACGTTGGGTCATAATCGGTATCACGGCGATGATACTTCTCTCGCGTATCGACTATGCATACTATAAACAGCTTGCATACCTCATCTACGGTGTCGTCTTGGCACTTAACTTCACCGTTCCGATATTCGGTGTCAACCATAAGGGTGCAACACGTTGGTTTAATATTATGGGTATGGAGTTCCAGCCCTCGGAATTGCTTAAATTTGCGCTTGTCTTGGCGATTGCAACCTATATAAGCGAGCACCCGAACCAAATGCGTGACTGGAAAAAAGGCGTTGTTCCCGTAATGCTTCTCACGGGCCCTGCCTGCCTTGCAACGTTCACACAGAACCACATGTCTGCAACCATCATTCTCTTCCTTCTCGGTATGATGATGCTTTGGCTTTCGGGTACAAAATCCTTTTATTTCGGCGTTTTGATAGGCTTCGTTGCAGTTATGGCTGTTTTTGCCTTCACCGTAGGCCGTCCTCTGCTTGAAAAATTCGTTCCGCAGGTCTTCACACGACTTGAAATTTGGGAAGACCCCTTCGCATATATGTCTTATGAAACCGGCGGCGCAGGCTGGCAGCCTGCCCAATCGCTCTATGCAATAAGCTCGGGCGGATTTTGGGGCTTGGGCTTGGGACAGAGTAACCAAAAGCACGGCTACCTTCCCGAACCTCAAAACGACTATATCTTTGCAATCTTAAGCGAAGAGCTTGGATTCTTCGGTGTTGTTTGTGTAATCGTACTCTTTGCAGTACTTGCATACAGAGGTTACCATATCTCAAAGAACTCCCCCAACCGTTTCTGCTCACTTCTCTCAATGGGTATCGTGGCGCAGGTAATAATTCAGGTTATGCTGAATTTGGCGGTTGTAACGAATACCTTCCCCAGTACGGGTATAAGCCTTCCGTTCTTCAGTTACGGTGGCACTTCACTTTTGATATTGCTTGCTGAAATGGGCATAGTTCTTTCAATCTCACGTTATTCCTTTGTGGAACGTGGTTAAGAAATAGGTGTTAATATGAAAATAATCTTTTGCGGCGGCGGAACAAGCGGTCACGTCAATCCTGCGGTAAATATCGCCGAAACAATTAAAAAACGTGTTCCCGATACCGAAATAATGTTTATCGGCACAAAACACGGTATAGAAAGCACGTTGATTCCAAAGCTCGGTTATCCTATCGAGTTCGTCGAGGTATCCGGATTTTCTCGCCGTTTGACTTTGAAGAATATAAAAGCCGCTTGGCATGCGTTCACGTCTGTCGGCGAGGCTAAAAAGATAATAAAGAAATTCTCTCCCGATATTGTAATCGGTACGGGCGGATATGCTTCATGGCCGACAGTAAAAGCGGCGGCAAAGCTGGGCATACCCACATTAATTCACGAGCAGAATGCTTTCCCCGGTGTAACCACAAAGATGCTTTCAAAATATGCCGATAAGGTATGTATTTCCTTCTCGGGAAGCGAAAAATATTTTGATGAAGAGGTTCGTGAAAAGCTTGTCTTGACGGGAAACCCCGTTATTGTTGACAATATGTCCCGTGAAGAAGCAAGAAAAGAGCTCAACCTTTCCGATGACGAGCCATATATCCTTTCCTACGGCGGAAGTATGGGTGCAGATAAGGTTAATGAGCTTGCCTTCTATCTTATGGAAAACCTTTCAAAACCTCAAAAGATACGCCATGCTCACGCAATAGGCAGAGTAGGCTTTGAAAGATTCTCGGCAATAGCAAAAGAAAAGAGCTTGGATAATTGCCCGAACATATCTATAAAAGAGTATATTTATAATATGCCGTTACATCAGGCAGCAGCAGACGTAATAATCTGCCGTGCAGGCGCAATGACTTTGTCAGAACTTGCAATCCGTGGCAGAGCAACGGTGTTTATACCAAGCCCCAACGTAACTGCAGACCATCAGTATAAAAACGCAAAGCTCCTTGCAGATGCAGGTGCGGCTGTCGTAATGCGTGAATCAGAGGTTAACGGAAAACTCTTGTTGGATACCGTGTCCGATTTGATCTCCAACCCCAACAAACGCAAACGTATGGAAGAAAGCGTAAAGAAATTTGCAATGCCCGATTCGGTAGACCGTATTGCCGATGAAGTAATGAAATTGCTTGGATAGAAAAATCCTTTTTGAAGGGAAGTGAACACATTTGGAACAGCAAAAATTCGTCCGTAAAAATACGGCAATATACGATAACCAGCTTCGTCAGGAGCGCAAGCGTGCACGCAGAAAGGTGTTCTATGTGTTCCTGCTCACTTTCGTTTCACTTGTATTTATTGCCGTTTGCGTTGCGGTGTTCCTAAACGTTGAAGAGTTTAAGGTCAACGGTAGCGAACGTTACAGCGCAGAACAGATAATAGAGCTGATCCCGATAGAAAAGGGAGACAACATCTTTTCCTTCAAATCGTCTGAAATAGAGGAAAATATAAAAATAAACCTTCCGTATGTAAATTCGGTCGAGATAAACAGAGACCTTCCTACGACCATCGAAATCAATATCGTAGAGGAAACACCCTTTTACGCAGCCAATATTGCAGGTTCAAGATATATAATATCGCCTCAGCTTAAGGTTTTGGAAAAGACCGATGATAAAGAAGCCTATTCGGAAATAACCGAATTAAGCCTTAATAACGTTCGCCGTTGCCTTGTAGGCAATCAGGTGGAATTTGTCGATTCAAGAACTTTGGATGCGGTTTTAACGCTATACGAAAGCTTTGAAACGAATTATATCAAAGAAAAGATACGTTCTGTCGATATAAGATCACGTTTTGATATATATATCAATTACGATAACCGCTTTGAGGTATACCTCGGAGACATCGAAAACCTTGATATAAAGATACAGTTTTTGGTTGGTATTATAGGCGAGCTTGATGAAAATGCAAAGGGAACTATAGACGTTTCGAACCATCAAGAAGCCTCTGTGGCATTAACTTAACTGTAAAAACAGCAAAAAAGTGCGAAAAATAATGCATATTTCAAAGAAAAACGAAAAAAACTCTTGCAATTCGTAATAAAAAATATTATAGTATATAATGAATGAAAATAAGATATGTCATTTGGAGGTAAAGTATGCAAAACATAGTTGAAGATCCCAATAGAGTTGTAATTAAGGTTATCGGTGTCGGTGGCGGCGGCGGTAACGCAGTTAACCGTATGATCTCCTCTATCGATGCTGCAGACGTTGAATTTATTGCAGTTAACACCGATACTCAAAACCTTCTCAGCTCCAGTGCTCCTTCCAAGATCGCAATCGGCGACCGTATCACCAAGGGCCACGGCGCAGGCGCAAACCCCGAGCTCGGCGAAAAGGCTGCAGACGAATCTGTTGAAGAAATCACCGAGGCAATCAAAGGCGCAGATATGGTATTTATCACCGCCGGCATGGGTGGCGGTACCGGTACTGGTGCAGCTCCCGTAATCGCAAAGATTGCAAAATCTCTCGATATCCTTACCGTTGCAGTTGTAACAAAGCCCTTCCTTTTCGAAGGTAAGCGCCGCATGACTCAGGCTGAAGGCGGTATCGAAAAGCTCGCTTCTATCGTAGACTCTCTCATCGTTATCCCTAACGAAAGACTCAAACTTCTCACCGATAAGAAGATCACCTTCCTCAACGCATTCCAGGAAGCAGACGACGTTCTCCGTAAGGGCGTTCAGTCTATCTGCGAACTCATCACCGTTGAAGGTGTTATCAACCTCGACTTCGCTGACGTTTCTGCCGTTATGGCAAACGCAGGCCTCGCTCACATGGGTGTTGGCAGTGCGAAGGGCAAGGATAAAGCAGAACAGGCTGCAAAGATGGCAATGTCTTCTCCGCTTCTCGAAACCAATATCAGCGGTGCAAAGGGTATCGTAGTTCAGATCACCTCTTCGCCCGACATTGGACTTGATGAGATCGATTCTGCTGTTGCTATGATCACCAACGAAGCACAGCCCGATGCAACCATCATCTTCGGTGCTGCATTCGATAACACTCTCGAAGACGAAATGCGTATCACTCTTATCGCAACCGGTTTTGATGCTGATAAGAAGGGTGCTGACGTTCGCCGTCAGATGGCTCAGACAGAAGCAGCTCAGAAGGCAACCGCTTCCGAAGAAGCTCCCAAGGAACCTTCCGATATCGACGATATCCTCAGCATGCTCAATAAGAGATAACAACATAAATAAAAAGCCGAGATTTGATCTCGGCTTTTTTGTTGCGGTTATGTTTAATTAAAAGTTATTTACGCAAGACGTTATTTTGTCTGATATTCAAAACCACCTGCGTTTTCATATTCTTCAAGAAGGGAAGTGTCAAAATCAACGTCGCCGTCAATAAGAACTGCTTCAACAAGACTTGCGTTTCCAATCTGGAAAGCAGAAAGCTTTGAGTGACCGCTTATAAGGTAATGAGCACCGTCCTTAAGCACGATAGAAAGCTCTTCTCCGTCATCGGTACCAAAGGGTTTCGTGGGATAAATAACGTAAGGGGATAGGAATACCTTTGTACGGCTGTATTTGCCCTCGGAATACTCGTTTGCTTCACGTATAATGGTTTCGGCTATCTGTTCGGGAGTTGCAGATGTAGAGTCGATAATAAGGTCATAATTATTGTAATCGAAATTATCAACACCGTAAATGCTTTTGTAACGCTTGTTTTCTTCCTTACTGCGTGTAATAAGAAGCTCTCTTGCCTCTTCAACGGAAGAATACTTTTCAACGTTGCCTCTGTCTGCCGCAACAACTCTCTTTGCCGCAACGGTAGGGTCAACGTACATATAAATCTTGAAGGTGTTTTCTGCAAAATGCCAGGCCATTCTCGAATCGAAAATAAGCTTTTCACCCTTGCGTTCACGAGAAATTTTTGTAACGGTATCGTCAATAATGTGGTCAAGCTCGGGGTCGCTTGCCATACGAACGTTAAGCTCGAGAGTGGTAATACCCATTTCCTCGGCAATCTTACGCTGAACCGTACCCGTGCTGTAAATTTCATAACCGTATTGCTCCTTCAAAATAGCGCATACGGTCGATTTTCCGCTTCCGAGTTTACCCGAAAAAGCAATTTGCATATCCTTCACCTCGTTTTAATAATTTCTGCCGCTTGGTTTACAAGCGGCAGATTTTTTGTCGGGGTCCTCAAGAAGTCTTATGACTTCTTGGGGTGATTTTATAATTTCTTACTCATCATAGCGTGCGGACAGCCTTCTTCAACGTCGGTCTCTCCCGTAAGAGTATATCCGATTCTTTCATAAAAGGGAACTGCCTGCATCTGCGCATGAATGAAAGCATTGTTTCCGCCATGCTCTCTGATAATATCTTCGGCGACGTAAACTATCCTTGCGCCAAGACCACCCTTGCGGTTAGCTTTCAAGACTGCAATACGACCGATCATATAGTCTGTATCGTTAATCTTGATTATTCTGCTTGTGGCAACGGCTTTATTATCGATAAACCCAACCAAATGTATCGCAGTATGGTCAGCGCTGTCGAATTCTTCCGTAAAACCTTGTTCATCAACGAAAACTTCGGTTCGAATCGCTTTCGCTTCTTCGGGAAGTCTATCGTAAACCTTAACAGTCATAGGAATTATTCGTAAATGGGATGAGCGTTGCAAAGCTTTTCAACTTCGGCAATGATGTAATCCTTGCTGTTTTCAAAGTCGGTAGCGGTAAGCTTAATAAGCTTTGCGATAGTCTTCATATCTTCTTCCTTAAAGCCTCTGGAAGTAACGGCAGGGGTACCAACACGGATACCGCTGGTGATGGTGGGCTTCTGAGGATCGTCGGGGATAGCGTTCTTGTTTGCGGTAATGTGAACTTCGTCGAGGTTGTGTTCAAGCTCTTTACCGGTAACACCCATACTGCGAAGGTCAATAAGGATAAGGTGGTTGTCGGTACCGCCGGAAACAAGGTCAAAGCCTTCTTCCTTCAATGCAACTTCAAGAGCCTTTGCGTTGCGAACGACCTGAGCCTGATATTCCTTGAATTCATCGGTAAGCGCTTCGCCGAAAGCAACAGCCTTAGCGGCGATAATATGTTCAAGAGGACCACCCTGAGTGCCGGGGAATATAGCCTTGTCGATCTGCTTTGCATACTGTTCCTTACAGAGGATAAGACCGCCTCTGGGACCGCGGAGAGTCTTGTGTGTGGTGGTTGTAACAACGTCTGCATAAGGAACAGGACTGGGATGCTGACCTGCGGCAACAAGACCTGCAATGTGAGCCATATCGACCATAAGGATTGCGCCAACCTTGTCTGCGATCTCACGGCAACGCTTAAAGTCGATAACTCTTGCGTATGCACTTGCGCCGACAACGATCATCTTGGGCTGACATTCAAGAGCAATAGCTTCCATCTTATCATAATCGATCATCTGGGTTTCGGAATCAACACCGTAGGGAACAACATTGAAGTATTTACCCGAAATATTAACGGGAGAACCGTGAGAAAGGTGACCGCCGTGTGCGAGGTTCATACCCATAACGGTATCGCCGGGCTGAAGGAAAGCAAAGAATACGGCAAGGTTTGCACTTGCACCGCAGTGGGGCTGAACGTTAGCGTGTTCTGCACCGAAAAGCTTCTTAGCTCTTTCAATAGCAATGGTTTCAACCTTGTCAACCTCTTCGCAACCGCCGTAGTATCTGCGGCCGGGGTAACCTTC
>JAFVXP010000076.1 GCA_017501055.1 Clostridia bacterium
ATGAAGTCGTTATCGTAGAAGACGTTATCACCGCAGGTACCGCAATAAGAGAAAGCATGGCTATCCTTTCTTCTCTTGAAGGAGTTAAGGTTGCGGCAACCTTCGTTATGGTAGACAGAAAAGAAAAGGGCAAGACCGAAAAGTCTGCAATGCAGGAGGTTTCCGACGAATTCGGATTCCCCGTATATTCCGTTGTTGACGTTTATGATATAATCGAATATCTCGAAGAAGACGAATCCAATAAAGAAAACGTTGAACGTATTAAAAAATACCTTGAGGTAAACGGAGCAAAAATATGAGAAGTCTTATCGATATTCTTGACTTAACAGTCGAAGAACTTGATGAACTTGTTAAAACAGCGTGCGATATAATTGAAAATCCAAAGAAATACAGCGAATGCTGTAAGGGCAAAAAGCTTGCAACCTTGTTTTTCGAACCCTCAACAAGAACGCGTCTAAGCTTCGAAGCGGCAATGCTCGAGCTCGGCGGAAGTGTTATCGGCTTTTCCGATGCAAAAAACACTTCGGCTTCCAAGGGTGAAACCATAGCCGATACGGCACGTGTCGTAAGCTGCTATGCGGATATAATCGCAATGCGTCATCCTCTCGAGGGTGCACCCTACGTTGCATCGCTCAATTCGGAAGTTCCCGTGATCAATGCAGGTGACGGCGGTCACGCACACCCAACGCAAACCCTTGCCGATTTGGTGACGATTTACCGTGAAAAAGGTCGTTTTGATAATTTAACCGTCGGTTTTTGCGGTGACTTAAAGTACGGCAGACCCGTGCATTCGCTCATATCTGCACTTTCACGCTATACGGGAATAAAGATCGTTTTGATCTCCCCGAAAGAGCTCGCTCTCCCCGAATATATCAAGAGGGAAGTTATCGAAAAGAACGGCATTCCGTACGAAGAAAACGACAATCTCGAAACGGCTATACCCGATCTCGATATTTTGTACATGACCCGTATTCAGGAAGAACGCTTTGACGACCGTGAACAGTACGAGCGTCTCAAAGGCTGTTATATTCTTGATCCTGCAAAATTAGAGAACGCAAAGTCCGATATGATAATCCTTCATCCGCTTCCTCGTGTTGATGAGATCACAGTTGCTGTCGATTCCGACCCCCGTGCGTGCTATTTCAAGCAGGTTGCAAACGGCAAGAACGGAAGAAAAGCATTGATATTGAAATTGCTTGAAGAAGCAGAGAAGAATCCCAATAAATGCGTTGATACAAGGGATACCGTTTCTATCGAACGTTGCCCCAATCAGCGTTGCATTTCGAATAACGAAAGGGAATTAATGCCCAAAGCCGTCAAGAACAAAGACGAAGAAGTATTGCATTGTGCATATTGTGAAACAACAGTATAAAAATGCGTTGTTTTTTCGATAAAAAACAAGGAAAAACGGCATGTTTCTTCTTGACACAAAAATGACGATGTGGTATACTTAAAAAGTCAATAAAGTTCTTTGCGACTGACGGGAATTTGTGGAGCACCACAAGGAAACAAAGAACTCGCTTTACGGAATGTAAAGCCTCGGAAAAGGATATATTTCCGAGTATAAAAGCCGACCGTCTGGGCGCATTTGCTGTTAAGTAAGTGCGCCCTTTTATATTTTCAATTACAGGAGCTTGACGATCATGAAAAAAGTTGGAATCGTAATGGGAAGCGATAGCGACCTTCCTATCATCAAAAAAGCAACGGATATGTTAAAATCGTTGGATATTCCCTTTGAAGTCCACGTCTATTCTGCACACAGAACTCCCGAGCAGGCACGTGATTTTTCTGCCAATGCCCGTAAGAACGGCTTCGGCGTAATTATTGCGGCGGCAGGTATGGCGGCTCATTTGGCAGGTGCCGTTGCGGCAAATACAACTTTGCCCGTTATCGGCTTGCCTTGTAAGGGCCCCGTTCTTGACGGAATGGACGCATTGCTCGCAACCGTTCAAATGCCCACGGGTATCCCCGTAGCAACGGTTGCTATCAACGGCGGTGCAAATGCGGCGCTTCTTGCCGCACAGATCCTTGCTGTTGAGGATAAAGAATTGGCAGAAAAGCTTGATGCAAAACGTGTCAGTGATGCAAACGCAGTTCTTGAAAAAGACGCAAACATACTTGAAAAACTTTAAAAAATAAAAATTTATTATAAATTCAGGAGAAATCAAAAATGAAACTTGTTTACACCGGAAAAACCAAAGACGTATTCGCTCTCGACAACGGCAACTACCTTCTCAAATTCAAAGATGACTGCACGGGCAAAGACGGCGTGTTCGATCCCGGCGAAAACTCTGTCGGCCTTACCATCGAAGGTGTCGGCGACGTAAATCTCCGTATGTCCATCTATTTCTTTGAAAAAGTAAACGCGGCAGGCATCAAGACGCACTACGTAAGTGCTAAC
>JAFVXP010000077.1 GCA_017501055.1 Clostridia bacterium
CCAAACGGAATGAATCTGCTTCATTCTGCTTGGCATTTTTGTACTTTAAAACAAGAAAATTATAAAAAACTTGTCGGTTCCCCTTTTAATTTCTGCGTTTTTGTGGTAAAATAATATACTAATAATTTCAAGAGAGAGGTGCGGTATGGGACAATTCAAACTCGTTTCGGATTTTGCGCCGACAGGCGATCAGCCCGAAGCAATAAGTGCGCTTGTTGAAGGGCTCAAAAACGGCGATAGAGACCAAACTCTCATCGGTGTTACGGGCTCGGGCAAAACCTTTACAATGGCGAATATTATTGCCCAATCAAACCGCCCTGCAATAATACTCGAGCCGAACAAAACTCTTGCGGCACAGGTCTGCTCGGAAATGCGTGAATTCTTCCCCGAAAACGCCGTTGAGTTCTTTGTTTCCTATTACGACTATTATCAACCCGAAGCCTACGTTCCGGGTAAGGATATCTATATCGAAAAAGATGCCGCAACGAATGCCGAGATTGACAAACTGCGCCATTCGGCAACAAGCTCGCTTTTCGAAAGACGTGACGTTATCATCGTTGCTTCGGTAAGCTGTATCTATTCTCTCGGCGACCCTTCCGAATATGCAGAGCAGGTGCTTTCCATAAGAAGGGGAACGACCTTTCCGAGAGACGATATTATCAAACGCCTTGTTGCCCTGCAATACGGCAGAAGCGATATAGGCTTTGAACGTAATAATTTCCGTGTGAGAGGCGACGTTATAGATATATTCCCGTCGAATACCGATACCGATGCCGTAAGGGTAGAGCTGTTCGGTGACGAGGTAGACCGTATTTGCAAGATCAACGTCGTAACGGGCGAAGCGGTTGCCGATATGTCCTACGTTGCAATATATCCTGCTTCCCACTACGTAACCTCTTCCGAAACACGCAAGAAGGCTCTTGATGAAATCGTTAAAGAGCTTGACGAAAGAATCGAATATTTCGAAAAAGAAAATAAATTTATAGAAGCCCAGCGTATCCGTGAACGTACTATGTTTGACGTTGAACAGATTCGTGAGATAGGGTTCTGCTCGGGCGTTGAAAACTATTCCCGTGTCCTTTCGGGCAGAGAGCCGGGAAGTGCACCCTATACCTTGCTTGACTATTTCCCGTCGGATTTTATCATGTTCGTTGACGAGAGCCACGTTATGCTTCCGCAGGTACGTGGTATGGCGGCAGGTGACAGAGCACGTAAAAAGAACCTTATTGATTACGGCTTCCGTCTGCCTTCCGCTTATGATAACCGTCCTCTTGTTTTCGATGAGTTTAACGAAAAACGCGGACAGACGATATACGTAAGCGCAACCCCGAAGGAATACGAACGCTCGCTTTCAACAAAGCTGGTAGAGCAGATAATCCGCCCGACAGGCTTGCTTGACCCCATTGTTGAGGTTCGCCCGACTAAAGGACAGATCGACGACCTCGCAGGCGAAATAAGAATCCGTGCCGCCAAAAAAGAAAGAGTTTTGGTGACGACCTTAACAAAGAAAATGGCGGAGGACCTTACCGAATTCTTCGAGCTTTCGGGAATAAAATGCCGTTATATGCATTACGACATCGACACAATGGAACGAATGGATATCCTTCGTGGACTTCGTGCAGGCGAATTTGACGTTCTTGTCGGTATAAACCTCTTAAGAGAAGGTCTTGACCTTCCCGAGGTATCTCTCGTTGCGATATTAGATGCCGATAAAGAGGGCTTCTTGCGAAGCGAGATCTCGCTCGTTCAGACAATAGGCAGAGCTGCAAGAAATGCCGAGGGCAAGGTTATAATGTATGCCGATACCGAGACTGAATCTATGAAGCGTGCAATAGGGGAAACAAACCGCCGCCGCAAGATTCAGGATGAATATAACAAGAAACACGGCATAACTCCCAAGACCATAGTAAAAGATATCCGTGCTCCCATAGAGATAACCTCAAAGAAGGAAGCGGAGAAACTTGAAAAGAACAAGAAGCTTTCGAAGGAAGACAAGAAGAAGCTTATCGATAAGCTTACTGCCGATATGAAACGTGCCGCAAAGGACCTTGATTTCGAAACTGCGGCAATGATACGTGACAGGATAAGACGTTTAATGTAATAGGTGAAAATATGTCTGATAAAATCGTTGTAAAAGGCGCAAGAGTTCATAATTTAAAAGATATTTCGGTA
>JAFVXP010000078.1 GCA_017501055.1 Clostridia bacterium
GACACAAAAGTTTTTATTGAAAAAATGAACGGGGTCGGCGTACTTGAACAGGAAGATTTGGCTTGAGGGCATATTCCCTCTCATATCGGAACAATTAAATTCAGGCGGCAGCGCTTCATTTACAATACGTGGTACGAGCATGCTTCCCATGCTTAAGGACGGAATCGATTCGGTTAGGATAATTAAGCCTATTGTCCTTCCAAAGAAATACGATATTATTTTTTACCGTCGTGACGACGGAACTTTTATTCTTCACAGAATAGTGGGGATAAAAGACGGGGACTATATCTGCAGAGGCGACAACCAGACCGAAAACGAATTTCCGGTTAAAAACGGTTCTATCATCGGCATTGTTACCGAATATACAAAAAACGGCAAAGTTATCAAGTTTGATTCTATACGTCAGACAGTTTATTCACGTTTTGTCGTTAATACCGTATTACTTAAGAAGTTCTTGCGGATATTGATTTCAAAAGCAAGAAAGCTTAAAAATTCTTTTACGAAAGAAAGCAGTTCTAAATGAAGGTTGCAGTTATTGGTTCGAGAAGTATCTCGAACGCAGACATAAGCAGGTTTATACCGCCCGATGCCGAGCTTATAATCTCCGGCGGTGCCATTGGTGTTGACACACTCGCCGAGAAATATGCCGACGCAAAGGGCATTAAAAAGATGATACTCTATCCCGATTATGAGCTTTACGGAAAAAGCGCTCCGCTTATACGTGACAAGCTTATTGTGGACAACGCAGATTTTGTTGTTGCAGTTTGGGACGGAGTTTCTAAAGGAACGGAATTTACAATCTCCTACGCAAAACGCAGGGGAGTTCCTATTGAGATCTATATTTTATAAAAAAGCAGAGCTTTTGCTAATTGGCAAAAGCTCTCTTTTTGTCGGGGTGATTCTTATCTTATTATTTTGTATATGATAGGTTGCGATTCGGGTTTTGTTTTCGAGAAGGTGATATTATCAAGCCATTGTTCTGCTATTTTCTTATGGTCGGAAACGGTGCTTGATTGCAGTCTTGCTATCACTTCGCCTTTTTCGACGTAATCGCCGACTTTTTTAAGAAGAATTGCGCCTGCAGAGTAATCTATAATATCTTCTTTAGAAGCTCTGCCTGCGCCCAAGTGCATAGCGCAGATACCCAAGCCCGAAGCGTTTACCGAAGAGATATATCCCGATTCTTTGGCAATAACTTCGCTTACGAAATCTGCTTTACCGAAATCCGAGCCTTCATTAAACACCGAAATATCGCCCGATTGCATCTCAATCCATTTCAAAAAGCGGTTATATGCGCTTTTATCGTTTAAGACCTTTAATACAAGCTTGCGGCTTTCTTCGTATGTGATTCCCTTGCCAAGACTTACAAGCTCGCTTGCCAAGGTTATACATACCTCTTTAAGGTCGTTATCGCTTTCTTCACCTCTAAGCAGAGATACCGCTTCCATAACCTCCAAGGAATTGCCTATGGCACGTCCCAACGGTCTATCCATATTCGTTATAACGGCGGAAACGTTACGTCCTGCACGTTTTGCTATTGAAACCATACGGCGAGCCAATTCCTCGGATTCCTCGTTGGTCTTCATAAAAGCACCGCTGCCCGTTTTCACGTCGAGGACTATGGACTTTGCGCCGCCTGCGAGCTTTTTGCTCATTATGCTTGAAACGATAAGCGGAATACTGCTTACCGTTGCGGTCACGTCACGAAGGGCATACAGCTTTTTATCGGCAGGTACAAGCTCTTTACCTGCACTGCAAACGCAGACACCGCAGTTCTTTGATATATTGATAAACTCATCGAAAGGGAGCTCTATACGGAAATTCGGGATCGATTCCAGCTTATCTATCGTACCGCCCGTATGTCCCAAGCCTCTGCCCGAAAGTTTTGCTACGGTAAGACCAAGCTCGGCGACAATGGGAGATATGATCAAGGTCGTTTTATCACCGACACCGCCCGTGCTGTGTTTATCGACGGAAAGATCGCCAAAGCAGGAAAGGTCGAGCATATCGCCCGATTCTGCCATAAGAAGTGTCATTCTCATTATCTCGGCATCGGTCATACCGTTTATACAGATTGCCATTAACAATGCAGACGCTTGATAGTCTTTAACAGTTCCTTCAACGTAACCCGACACGAAAAATTCAAGCTCGGCATCGGTAAGCTCAAAGCCGTTACGTTTTTTATCGATTATGTCGTAAATTCTCATAATAATTCTCCTTTATAAAGAAAAGGAATGAGGTAAAAGGTCGCAGAGAAGATATTCTTCGGTTTTGTCGTTTGAAGGGAGAATGATTTTGAAGGTTTTTGGGTTGCAAAACTCTGTCATAACCTGCAGGCAGACACCGCAAGGGGAACATAGATTCTTGCCTATCTCTTCCCTTCCGCCGACGATTGCGATTGAAACAAAATCCTTTTTACCCTCGCTTATGGCTTTAAAGAAGGCAACTCTTTCGGCACAGACAGTTGGTGTGAAAGACGCATTTTCTATATTACAGCCCGTATAAACGCTGCCGTCGGAGCAGAGCAGAGCTGCTCCTACACGGAAAGTTGAATAGGGTGAATATGACCTTTGTGCTGAGATTTTTGCCAATTCGCAAAGCTCTTTATTTGTCATTCTTTAACTCCTTTGCCAATTTTACAATACGGCTTGTTCCAAGGCGTGAAGCTCCGAGATTTATAAACTCTTCTGCGTCGGCAAGTGACGATATACCGCCTGCGGCTTTTATCTTGACGGGTTCGCTGATATTATCCGCAAAAAGCTTTATATCCTCGACCGTCGCACCGCCTTTTGAAAAGCCTGTCGAGGTTTTTATATAGTCTGCGCCCGATTCTGTTACGATACGGCACATTTCCTTTTTCTCCCAATCGGTGAGAAGGCAGGTTTCGATTATTACCTTCAACACCTTTCCTTTACATTCGTTACGCACGGCAACTATTTCATCAAGCACCAAATCAAGCCTGCCTGCACGAAGAAAGCCGATATTTATTACCATATCGATCTCGTCGGCACCGTTAGCAATAGCTTCACGGGTCTCAAAGCATTTTGCCGATTTTGTCATATTGCCGTTTGGAAAGCCTATGACCGTACAAACGGGGATCCTGCCTTGTAAATGATCGGAAGCTGTTTTTACGTAGCAAGGCGGAATACACACCGATGCGGTTTTGTATTCTATGGCTTCATCACAAAGAGATATTATATCGTCAAACGTTGCGGTTTGGGAAAGAAGAGTATGGTCGCATTTTGAAAGTATTGTTTCAAGTTTCATAATTATTACCTCTTTGTATTTCTTTATTATATTTTACCACAGTCTGTTTCTGTTTTCAATATATAAACACCGCATCTCCCAAAAACAAGAGAAATGCCCGTACCGTACGGTACGGGCATTATAACACTCATCTCAAGGCTTTAAATTGCCGAATGATTACGCATTTCTCTGCTTTGCAAAGCATTCGCTGCAGTAAACAGGTCTGTCATCAGAGGGCTGGAAGGGAATCTTCGCTTCGCCGCCACATTCAGCGCAAACTGCGGTGAACATTTCTCTGGGAGCTCTGGTAGCCTGTTTTCTTGCATCTCTGCAAGCCTTGCAGCGCTGCGGTTCGTTCTGGAAGCCGCGTTCTGCATAGAATTCCTGTTCGCCTGCGGTGAAAACGAATTCGTTACCGCAATCTTTACAGGTGAGAGTCTTGTCTTCGTACATTGGTATTCTCCTCTTGTGGTTGAATTATATTTACCCTTTTTGGGGGATTTCGGAATTAAGGGGTTTTGCGCTATCAGCATTGCCTATCATCTGTTTTAATTTATTCCTTATACGGAATATCGCATTGGAAGTGCTCTTAACACTTTTTCCCGTGACAAACGCAATACTTTCATACGACATATCCGACAAATACATATCGAACACGGTTTTTTCATAAACCGAAAGTGTTTCGTACACCTTATCGTAAAGAAGCTTTGCTCTTACTTTGTCTATCAATATCTCTTCCGCCGAAGGAGAGGTTTCCCCGTCTTCGACAGTTTTAGGAACGATAACCGTTTTGGAAGTTTGTGTAGCATTCTTTCTGACACCGCTGATAATACTGTTCTTAACGCACAAGGAAGCGAATGTAGCGAAGGACGCCGTTTTGCTTGCATCATAGCTTCTTACAGCCTTCAGCAAGCCCACCAACCCTTCTTGGAACAAATCGTCATGATCCGAAGGGTTCGTAACTAAACTTTTAATATGATATTCAACAACTTTTTTATAAGTGTCCGCAAGAGCCTCAAAAGCAAGTTCATCACCGCTTTTTGCCGAAGCAATCAAATCTTCTTCGCATACGGCAGACAATTCTTTTTGCATTTAAGGTCCCTCCGAAGCAGTTAAAACGCAAAAATTTGCACAAACAATAACTGCACTAACTGATTATACACATTTCATTGTATTTGTCAAGTTTTTTTCTCCGTGCACAGTAAATTTCGTTAGTTTGCACAAACGCAATTACTTAATTCTATCGCAAATGCACTTTAAACGGGCACGAAGCTCGGGCATTTTGTTATCAATATCCTTTGCCAAAGCGATTTGCGCTCTCGTTCTTATAAGGTTATGCATAGGCTTTTTGCACTTGAAATATACGTCGCCGTTAAGATAGTCCGTCAAAAATCTTGCGGCAAGCTCGAGAGTTATTACGAGCACCGAATCCGGAAGGCTTTCGATCTCTTCATTCGTTGCGATATCGATAACCTTCGGAACGAAGCCCTCGACAAACGCAGAATAGTAATCCAGATCGAGGTATATCTTCGAAATATCGTCATTATCTTCCCCGCCGGGATTTCCCGCAAAGCGGACAGCATCGCCAAAGTCGTGTGCCATAAGTCCGGGCATTACGGTATCGAGGTCGATAACGGCAAGATGCTCGTCGGTATCAACGTCGAACATTACGTTATTGCATTTGGTATCGTTATGAACTACACGCAAAGGAAGCTTTCCGAGGTCGCAAAGATAGCAGAGATATTCTGCCTTGGATTGCATTGCCATAAGATAATCGTATTCTTCTTTGACCGATTCCAATCTTCCCTCTTTATCCTCTTTCGCAGCCTTTATCAAGTCGGCATAGCGCTTACGGGTATTGTGGAAATCGGGAATGGTTTCATAAAGAGTATCAGCATAGAAATCCGAAAGCTGGTTTTGGAATTCACCGAACGCCTCACCCGTTGTGCGAAGGTGTTGAATGTTTGCATCGGTGATACTTACCGCACCGTAAACGAAGGACATAACACGCCAATAATTGCCCTTTTCGTCGATATAGTAACAGCTTCCGTCATCTCTCTTATAATACCGTAAAACACGGCGGCGTAAATCGGTAACGTTGCGCTCGCGAAGCTTTTGCTCGATATGATAGGTTACCTTACTTACGTTTTCCGCAATCTTTACGGGTTCGGTAAAGACGTGGTGATTTACACGCTGAATGATATAATTCTTTTCACCGTTGTAATATTTGGTCACTGCGAGATAGGTATCGTTGATGTTACCCGTGCTGATGCCACGAATATCCTTCAATTCACCTTTTAGCTTGAACTCTTTGATTATCGTTTCGAAAAGAGAAAAAAGTTCGGTATTACTCACTTGAATTCATTCCTATCATTAATATATTTTAGGGATAGTTGCGAATCTTTAGTTTTTCGTTGATTTCAATACCGTTACACTATGAGCGGGAACGGTAATTCTTTGAATATGTTCTTTATTTGTCATAATATTATACGCCGGTGATTTCAGCTTTGCTTTATATGCCTCGTTAGACATATTTGCAATGATCATCAATTCTTCGTTGCCGAGCGTTCGAACGATTTTTGCAACACCGTCTTTTTCTTCGACAGCTTTCATTTCCACCGCACCGAAAAGGGGTTCGGTTCGTCTGATGTGGTTTACTTTAGCAAAAAACTCCGAGGTTTTATCCTTAAATCCTTTTTCGGGGAACGGACGGCGGTTGAAGGGATCGTGATAGCCTTCAAGCCCTATCTCGTCGCCGTAAAAGATACAGGGAACGCCGGGAAGAGATGCAAGAAGCAGATATGCATTCTGCAAAAGCTTTAGCGTTTGCTTGCGAACGTCCTTCGGCATCCTTCTTTCGGCAAGTACAGAGTTCGGCTCGCCCATATCGGGTTCTCCGCCCAAGACGGTTGCAATACGGTCGGTATCGTGAGAGCCGAGATAGTTGAAAATGCACGCCAATTTATGCGGCGGATAGTTACGGTAAAGCATATTTACCGTATCGACAAGATGACGGGAGTTTCCGTACTTTACAAAATCGATTATCGCACGTCTTATGGGATAATCGGTCACGGAATCGAGCTGGAGGCCTCTGAAATAGCGTTTTCTTTCGTCATAAGCTATTTTATTGGACGCATCTTCCCAAACCTCGCCGATGATTATTGCATCTTTCTTATAGCTTTTTACCGCTTTTACGATACGTTCAAGAAAATGGCTTTCAAGCTCGTCAACAACGTCCAAGCGCCAACCGTCGATGCCCATCTTCATATACTTCGGGATAACCTCATCGGTTATATGGCGGATATAGCTTTCGCAACGGACTGTTCTGGGAAGATTCCTTATTCCCCACCAGCTTTCGTATTCATACGGATAGTTTGTGAACGTGAACCATTCACGGTAGGGAGAATTCTCCGAAGAGCAGGCACCGTTACCGTGTTTGCCGTATGCGTCGAAATATACACTATCGTCACCGACGTGGTTAAACACGCCGTCGAGAACGACTTTCATTCCACGTGCATGAGCCTTCTTGATAAGCTCGGCAAGAGCTTTATCTCCGCCGAAGGTCTTATCGACCTTCATAAAGTTTGCGGTATCGTATTTATGGTTGGAAAATGCATCGAATATCGGGTTGAGATAAATACAGTTTACCCCTAAAGATTCCAGATAATCCAATTTTTCGGCAACACCGTAAAGTGTACCGCCGAAGTGGGTATTATTCGGGAATGCCGCACCTGCGATTTGAGGGTATTCAGGAATACCGTTTTCCCAATTCTCGTCATAAACAGCATCGCTTCTGCGAGTTACCTTACCGCCCTTTGCAAAGCGGTCGGGGAAAATCTGATAGACGACACCCTGCATCATCCATTCGGGAATCTCGTATCTTTCGTCATAAACGAGTATCTGCGCTTCATTGACGAAATTATGTGCGAGATAGCAATTAAAAGAGCTATCGAACGCTGTATAATATCTTCTTCCGTCTTTGACGAATTCAAAATGGCAGAAATAAAGTCCGTCACCGTCGGACAATTCGTCGGTATTGAAGCGGCATTCACATTCAAAACCGTTTTCTACACGACGAAAAAACGCCGAATCGCCACGGAGCACTCTTTCATCGTTACCGATATAGAACCACGCAGCGTCACAATCGCCGTTTATAACAGAAAGTTTGACAGCAATATCGCTGCCCTTTGGGAAGGCGTGGCACCCCTTAGGGGTGCCTTTCGCCGTTATTGTAAACGTTGCCTTCATTATTTGTCCATATGAACAGGTTTGATATGCCAGATATTATCAGCATAGTCCTTTATGCTGCGGTCTGCCGCAAAGAAGCCTGCGCCTGCGATATTTGCAAGTGCCATACGGTTCCATTTTTCACGGTTCTTATAGTCTGCATACATCTGCTTACGAGCTTCGGTATAGAAGTCGTAGTCTGCAAGACACATGAACGGGTCGGACACGCCGAAGCTGTAAAGGAGATAGTTTGCGATATCTGCAAAGGATCTTCCGTTAAATCCGGTCCAGAGCTGGTCTATCGCACCCTTCAATTCGGGGTTACGGTTATAATAATAGGAAGAAGCATAGCCGTTTCTCCAGAGTTCTTCAACCTCTTCTGCGGTATGACCGAAGATGTAGATATTGTCTCTGCCGACCTTTTCGTCCATTTCAACGTTTGCACCGTCGAGAGTACCGATGGTAAGCGCACCGTTGATCATAAACTTCATATTACCCGTACCGGAAGCCTCTTTACCTGCAAGAGAGATCTGTTCGGATACTTCTGCAGCAGGCATAAGGTGTTCTGCGAGGGTTACGTTATAGTTTTCAAGGAATACCACACGCATTTTTTCACGGAGCTTGGGATCCTTTTCGATATCAGCCGCAATATAGCAGATGAGGCGGATAATATCCTTTGCGGTATAGTATCCGGGAGCTGCCTTTGCAGCGAAGATGAACGTTGTGGGTGTAACGTCAGCATCGGGATTTTCCTTAAGCTTACGGTACATTGCCATAATATTGATTGCGTTAAGAAGCTGACGCTTGTATTCGTGCAAGCGTTTTGCCTGTACGTCGAATACGGTATCGGGGTCGATGGTAATGCCCTTGGTCTTCTTGATATAGTTTGCAAAATCGACCTTATTAGCCTTTTTGATCTCATCAAGGCGCTTCAAAACGGAAGAATCGTCAGCATACGCCAAGAAGTTCGAAAGAAGTGCAGGCTCGGAGCGATATTTCTTACCGATGGTTTCATCAAGAAGGTCTGCAAGGCGGGGGTTGGAATAGCAGAGCCATTTACGGTGTGCGATACCGTTGGTTACGTTGGTGAAGCGTTCGGGATACATATCGTAATAATCCTTAAAGATGGTTTCCTTAAGAATATCGGAATGCAAGCGGGAAACGCCGTTTATGGTATGCGAACCGATAACCGAAAGGTTTGCCATACGTACAGAGCCCTTATTGAGGATAGACATACGGCCGATCTTATCCCAATCACCCATAAATGCTTCCCATGCGTCTGCACAGAAGCGACGGTTGATCTCTCTGATGATAGAATGGATACGGGGAAGCTTGAGAGCAAAGAGGTTCTCGTTCCAGCATTCGAGAGCTTCGGGAAGAACGGTATGGTTGGTATAGGAAATGGTACCCATTACGATAGACCATGCCTTATCCCAAGCTACGTGGTGATCGTCGATGAGGATACGCATAAGCTCGGGAATACAAAGTGCAGGGTGGGTATCGTTGATATGGATCGCAACCTTTTCGGGAAGGTTATCGAGAGATTTATAGCGATAGAGATGACGCCAGATTATGTTCTGCAACGAAGCAGAAACAAGGAAATACTGCTGGGTAAGACGGAGAAGCTTACCTTCGTGGTGGTTATCCGCAGGATAAAGAACCTTGGAGATAGTTTCAGCGATGGTGTTTTCTTCAACCGCTTTGAGGTATTGTCCCTGAGAGAAAGCTTCCATATTAAAATTATTAATATCTCTTGCTTTCCAAAGTCTGAGGCTGTTTACAGCCTTGCCGACACCGCCCGAAATGAGCATATCGTAAGGAACTGCTTCTACTTCATCATAATCTTCATAGATTACTTCACAACGGTCGCCCTGCCATTGTTCACGAACCTTACCGCCGAAACGAACTTTTACAGCTCTGTCGTGACGGGGTACGAGCCAGTTTTGACCTTCGGGAAGCCAGATATCGGGAAGCTCGAGCTGTTCACCGTCAACAAGACGCTGTTTGAACAAGCCGTATTCGTAAAGAATACAGTAGCCTCTTGCGGGATAGTCCTGAGATGCAAGAGCATCCATAAAGCAGGACGCAAGTCTGCCCAAGCCGCCGTTACCGAGACCGGGATCGGTTTCGAGTTCGTATACGTCATCAAGCTTGAAGCCGAGCTTTTTGAAGATTTTTTTGAA
>JAFVXP010000079.1 GCA_017501055.1 Clostridia bacterium
CGCATGTCCTTGAAAAATATGAAATTTCTATTGTATTTATTTACGAATATTACAATGAATAATTCGTGATGAAAAGGCTGAAATTATATTCAGGTTACATTGCGAAAATAAAAAAACGCGGTCGAGAAGGTGCATATTTCAACCAACTTGCATCGCGACAATAAAAAAAGGAGAAATAAGAATGAACGTATCTGAAAAGGCTGCATACATTAAAGGTCTTATGGAAGGTATGGAGATCGACACCAACAAGGGCGAAGGCAAGATCCTCGCTGCTATGGCTGATCTTCTTGAAGATCTTTCCCTTTCTATTCTCGACCTTGAAGACGAAACCGCAACTTTGAACGATTATATCGAAGAGCTCGACGAAGACCTCGGCGCAGTTGAAGAAGATCTTTACTGTGACGACGACTGTGATTGCTGCGATTGCGATTGCGACGATTACGATGACTGCGACTGCTGTGATTGTGACGATTGCGAAGATGATTGCGATTGCTGTGATTGCTGCGAATGTCTCGAGCTTGAATGTCCTGCTTGCGGCGAACCCGTTTATATCGACGAATGCGACGTTGAAGACATTGACGAGCTTGAATGTCCTTCCTGCGGACAGGTTCTTAACCTCGTTGAAATCGAAGACGACGAAGACGAAGAAAAAGCAGACGAAGAATAATAGAAAAACAAAAAGTCGGCAGGCACCACGAAAGGTTGCTTGCCGATTTGGTTTTGGTTAGGCAACAAAAATGAACATCATAAGAGAAATTATAGACGTACATACACACATTTTCCCCGAAAAGCTTGCAACGAGAGCCGCTGACAATATTGTTAATTATTACAGTATTCCACGTCAGGGCAACGGTACTGCAGAAGGTCTTTTTGAGGGTGCTTCAAAGTTTGAAAATATCAGATTTATTATTTCGTCGGCTACGTTAAAGCCCGATAAGGCAGAGGTCGGAAACAACTTTCTTCTTGAAAGCGCAAACAACGATAACAGGTTTATTCCCCTTTCGTCCTTCCACCCCGCTATGGGATTTGACAATGCTGTTAAAGAAATCGAGCGCACCAAGGCTCTCGGCGCAAAGGGTATTAAGATACATTCCGATTTTCAGCATTTTTTCGTCGATGACGAGAACGCTATTGAGATCTACAAGGAATGTGCCCGTTTGAATATGCCGATACTCTTTCACGCAGGTGACAAGACGACCGATTTTTCAACGCCGAAGCGTATTTTAAACATTGTTGAGAAGGTCCCCAACCTTGTTATTATTGCGGCGCACATGTGCGGTTACAGCGTTTGGGACGAGGCGGAGAAATATCTTATCGGTGCACCCGTTTATACCGATACGAGCGAGGCTATGCTCGGTATGGACGAAAAGGGACTTTATAACCTTATTGAAAAGCACGGTGTTGACAGGGTTATGTTCGGCAGTGACTATCCGCTTTGGAACACGAATTTTGCCTTTGACGAGATTGAAAGAATCGGTCTTTCGGAAGAAGAAAAGGACAAGATCTATTCCGGCAACGCAAAAAAGGTTTTTGGGGTTTAGAATGTTAAGGATACGGACTCTTCGTGTCCTACAACCCTTCCGAGTTTTGCTTCGCAAAACCCACCTCCCCTTACACAGGGGAGGCTTTTTTGCGTAAAAATTCAAAGTCCGAGCGTTTTTGCGGTTAAAATATACGCACAAATAAATAATGTATCGCGGGGAGAATCTTCGAATCAAAAAAACCACACCGTGACAATAAAAAAATGTATCGCGGAGATAACGCGAAAATCTAAAATAACTTACACCGCGACAATAAAAAAATGTATCGCGGAGATAACACAAACATCTAAAATAACCTACACCGCGACAATAAAAAAACAAAAAATGCAACGGCGTAAAAACCGTTGCATTTATTTGTATTCTTTTAAAGAACAAAATCGCAGATATAAACTTATCTGAACTTGCGCTTACGAGCCGCTTCGGACTTCTTCTTACGCTTTACGCTGGGCTTTTCGTAATGTTCTCTCTTACGAATTTCAGCCGGAACACCGCTTCTGAGATAGGATCTCTTGAATCTGCGGCGAGCGCTATCGATAGGTTCGTTTTCCTTAACTCTGATCTCTGCCATTTTGTAACCCTCCCTTACATCCTGTTTACGAGGAAATTAAATCTAATGGTGACATTATATCAAAGCTTTCGACAGATGTCAACAAAAGATTTTAATAAATTCCTAATTAATCGTTCTTAAATTAAAGAGCGTTCTTTGCGGTTTCAACGAGGTTTGCAAATGCTTCCTTATCGTTGATTGCAAGTTCGCTGAGCATCTTACGGTTGAGCTCGATGCCGCTCTTCTTAAGACCGTACATAAAGCGAGAGTAGTTGATACCGTTTGCTTTGCATGCTGCGGAAATACGGGTGATCCAGAGAGAACGGAAGTCTCTCTTCTTCATTTTTCTGCCGGCGAAAGCATAGTTGCCGCTCTTAAGAACAGCCTGCTTTGCCATCTTGAAATGTTTACTTTTTGCGCCCCAATAGCCCTTTGCGAGCTTGAGCATCTTATTTCTTCTTTTTCTGGTCGCAAGTGCGCCTTTAATTCTTGCCATCTTTCACAAACCTCCGTTTATTTATAGGGGATCATTCTCTTAAGATCGTCGTAGCGAGCAGCGCTGACATAAGATGCCTTGCGGAGTGCTCTCTTGGTTTTGCTGGGCTTAAGACCAGTCTTGTGACGCTTGCCGGGGCGGTTCATCTTAATCTTACCGGTTGCGGTGAGAGAAAAGCGCTTTGCGGAAGCCTTGTGTGTTTTGATTTTTCCCATGATGTTGTTTCCTTTCAGTTATTTAGACTTTTTCGGGGCGAGGATCATTGTCATATTTCTTCCGTCGAGAAGGGGTTTCTTTTCGATAACGGCGTTTTCGCCGCATCCTTCTGCGAATCTGTCGAGAAGCTGTGCACCAAGTTCGGTATGCGCCATTTCACGACCGAAGAATTTAACGATGACTTTGACCTTATTGCCCTGTGCGAGGAATTTAAGCGTATGGTTTAACTTTGTATTGAAATCGTGAGTGTCGATACGGCACTTCAACTGAATTTCCTTAAGTTCGATAATTTGGCGTTTTTTACGCTGTTCCTTTTCACGCTTTTCTTTTTCGAAGCGATACTTTCCGTAGTCCATGATCTTACATACGGGGGGAACAGAATCGGGAGCGATCTCGACAAGGTCGAGCTCTGCCTCGTTAGAGAGGCGGATCGCTTCGGCAATCTTCATAACGCCGAGCTGGTTGCCGTCCGCACCTATGACACGGACTTCGGTTGCTTTGATGTCTTCATTAATAGAAGCAGTAGGTTTAGCCGCGATGAGAGGACACCTCCAAAATAATCTAACAAAAAAATAAAGCAAAGCAGAAAACCCGCTTTGCACAGCCAAACACCGCCGACAAAGATATTGCCGACATTGATGATATTGACCGAGCAAGGCTTTTTGCCGCAGGGTGAGAGCAAGGCTCTACTTCTTTGTGCTCCGATATGTTACCACAAACAATCCGCTTTGTCAATAGGTTTTTACCTATTTTTTCAACTTTTTCGGTGCTTTACATATAATATCCTTAGAAGGAGGAGATTTATATGCCATTATTATTTTTAAGTCCGTCAACGCAGGAATTTAACCAATATTACGACGGAAGCGGTAGTGAAGAATACTATATGAACCTTATCGCCGATTATATGGAACCGTATCTTACGGCGAGCGGTATTACCTTCACGAGAAACAATCCCGAAGGCTCTGTCGGGGATTCTGTCCGTTTATCGAACGAGCGTGATTACGGTCTACATCTTGCACTTCATTCCAATGCTTCGGGCACTGCAAACTACGGCAGGCAAACGGGAAGCGACGTTTACTACTACCCCACCAGCGTTAACGGCAAGCGCGGTGCGGAAATTTTTGTTGCAAACCTTAAAAAGATCTATCCCGACCCAAACAAGGTCCGTGCCATTCCCACCACAAGGCTTTACGAGATAAACAACACACGTGCGCCCACGGTTTTTGTTGAGCTTGCATATCACGACAATGCAAGCGATGCAGAATGGATCAAAAACAATCTTCAGGCTATTGCGAGAAATCTTTCGCAATCGGTCGCCGATTATTTCGGATTGACTCTTATCGACCCTGCCGACCAAACGCAAAGCGGAACCGTTGTGACGGAAGGCGGCCGTCTTAACGTAAGAAACGCACCCAACCTCAATGCAGACATTGTTGGGCAGATACCCAATGGAAGCAAAATTACGATCAAAGGCCAAAGCGGTGATTGGTATTTGGTTTCCTACAACGGCATTAACGGTTACAGCTACGGAGCTTATATTAAGGTACAGTAAATAAACAGAGAGCAAGAACGAAGGTATCCTTCATTCTTGCTCTTTTGTTTTTATTTTGCGGCGTCAAGTTTGAATTCGATAGTTTTATATTCACCCGAGCTGAAGCTTCGGTCGAACTGGAATACCGTGATCTGAACGGTTTCGCCTGCTTTATATTTCGCAAGAGCGTTTGTAAGATCGTCGCTGTTTTCCACCTTATCTCCGTTGAAATCGACGATGATGCCGTATGCACCCAAGCCTGCTTTATATGCAGCAGAAGAAACGGTTACTTCAACGATAAACACGCCCTTTTCCGGATATTCACAGGAAGGTCTAATACCAAGCGAAGCAAGTCCGTTTTGAACGTCTGTGACGGTTATACCGATCAACGGAGATGCGCTTGCGATTCCGCTTTCGCCGATATCTTCGCCTGCGATGAGCTTTTTGAATATCTCGGTTGCATCGGTCATGGGAATTGCAAATCCGATTCCTTCAAACTGTTCATCAACGAGCTTTAACGAGGTTATACCGATTACGTTACCTGCCATATCTATAAGAGGTCCGCCGCTGTTACCGGGGTTTATCGAGCAATCGGTTTGGATCAACGTCATAGTCTTTATAACCTTGCCTGCATCGTTGGTTATATCGACGTTGCGTTTAACACCGCTGATTATACCCGTTGTCATCGTGCCTGCAAGAGTTATATCGTATGGAGTGCCTATCGCAACAACGTTTTCGCCGACGGTGATTGCATTCGAATCGCCAAGCTCGACTTCTACAAGTCCTTCAGCTTCTATCTTAAGAACCGCAAGGTCGGTTACGGAATCGCTTCCGACGAGCTCTGCTTTATATTCCTTGCCGTCGTAGAAAACGACCTTGATATCTGCGGCATCTTCGATAACGTGGTGGTTGGTTGCAATATAGCCGTTCTTTGCATCAATGACGAAACCGCTGCCTATGGAATAGCCTGTATTCATACCGTAGGTTACGCTTACCGTACAGCAAGAAGGAGAGCAGTTTGCGTAGATTTGAGTTAATGCAGTGGAAAGGTCGAGATTCGAATCGCCGGAGGGAGTAAAATTCGGCACTTCATTTTCGTTCTTCGGCGGTTTATCGTCCTTATCGGGCTTTCCGCCTTCGCCGGGTCCGCCGGGCTTATCGGGTTTGCCGGGGTCGCTCGTTATCGAAACGTCGGCAATATTTCCGGATTCGTCATTGGGGTCTGAATTGATGTTGCCCGTTATCATAAATGCAGAAATAACCACCGTCGCCAAAATGAGCACAATTACGGTTATTATTGCGATATTGAAGCCTGATTTTTTGTTTTTATTATGTTCCGTACCATTCCATTTATAAGAATAATCGGGTTTATTTCCGTCGGGTAGCGGTGTTTGGTTGTTAAAATCAAAATCGTTATTTTCCGACATTTTAATTCTCCTTTTCTTTGGTTACAGGATATATAGTTTCACTTAAATCATTCTTTAACCGTATGTCTGTGCGGTATTTCCTTATCGGATAAAGGAAGTGTGAACACAAATTCCGTATATTCGCCCTGAACGGAATCTACGGTGAGCTCTTCGCCGTGATTCATTATCATCGTTTTTGCAATATAAAGTCCCAATCCCGTTCCGCTTTTATCAAGTCCTCTTGAACGGTCGGTCTTATAAAATCTGTCAAAAACGTGGGGCAATTCTTCTTTTGGGATACCTTCGCCCGTATTTCTTATCGAGAAAAAGGCTTTTTTCTTCTTTTTGCCGTCCGAAATGAGTGATATATTTATTGATATTTTGCCCGATTCCGGCGTGAACTTAACTGCATTATCCATAAGGTTGAAAATTACTCTATGGATAGAATCATGGTCGGCGTTTACGAAAATATCGTCATCGCCCGTATCGAATGCAATATCTATATTCTTTTTGCTTATCTTTGATTCGAGAGAAATCAATACGGTTCTTGCCGTCTCTGAAAAATTGAAGTCCGTCGGCTTTAATTCCGTACCGCTTTCCAGACGTGTGACCTCTAAAAGAGTATTTACAAGGCGGGAAAGTCTTCTAACCTCCTGCGAGATTATATTAAGGTAATATTCGTGCTTTTCGGGCGGTATCGTTCCGTCGAGAATACCGTCGACAAAGCCTGCTATCGTCGTCATTGGTGTTCGAAGGTCGTGAGAAACGTTGCCGAGGAAGGCGTTTCTTTCTTCATCAATACGGTTTAGCGATTCTGCCATATCGTTTATTGCCGTTGCAAGCTCTGCAACCTCGTCTTGACCGACGACCTCGATTTTTTGTTTAAATCTGCCCTTGGAATAGCTTTTTGCAGCAGTTACTATATCGCTTAACGGTTTTGTGGTTCTTCGTGAGATTACGTACAACGAAATCATTGCCGCCAAGAACACCCAAAGTGCAACCGTTATTGCCGCAATAATGATCTCTTTTGTGAAGACCACGCTGCTGTAATTACGCATACTTGCAAGCACGGCAAACGCTTTTCCGTCTACACGGGAAACGGTATAGCTGTTAAACTGGTTTGATTCAAAAAAACCGTCAATATTGCTTATTGCAAAGCTTTCATCGGTCGTGAATAAAATATTCGTTGCAGATCGAGTCAACGCAAATTGACCGTGCTTATAGTCTCTATCGGTCGTGGCAACAAGAAATCCCTCATCATCAAAAACATAGATCTGGGAAGATGAACTGCTTGCAGTATAATCGAGAAGCCTTTGAAGCTCGCTTCTGTTGCCGAAAGCTTGATATATGCTTCCGTATCCGTTATCTTTAAGATACCCCTCAACAACAATACTTATATTACCCGCAGAGTTTTCCATAGTGTTTTTTTGCACGTTATAGCTATCAACGGCTATACGTGAGGAAACGGCAAGCAGGACAGCCGATATACAGCAAACGAGGATTACCGTAAAAGCCGTTAGATATTTACCGAAAATGCTTTTAAACATATTTCGTATTCCTTACATTTGAATTCAAAGTTTATTTTATCATATCAAATAACAGAATACAATAGTTGAAAAAACAAAAAACATTTCTTTAATTTTTTAAGATGAGAAAAAAACTTCCTTTGTTCGGAAGTCCGGAAAAAGTAATGGGGAAAAGTTAAAAAGTAAGAAGTAAAAAATCCTCCGAACAAGTTCGGAGGATTTTTTGGTGACCCGTAGGAGAATCGAACTCCTGTTACCGCCGTGAAAGGGCGGTGTCTTAACCGCTTGACCAACGGGCCATTTATGGTAGCGGAAGTTGGACTTGAACCCACGACCTATCGGGTATGAACCGATTGCTCTAGCCAACTGAGCTATTCCGCCATGTAGTTGCCTTTTCCGCAACAGCTTGGTTAGTATAGCAGATGATTTTTTATTTGTCAATACCTATTTTCAATTTTTTTCGATTTTTTCGAAAAAATATTTTTCATATTGTTCTTGACACATTACATAATGCGTGTTATTATTAAGGTACATTCTTATCAAGAGTGGCGGAGGGAGCTGCCCTATGA
>JAFVXP010000080.1 GCA_017501055.1 Clostridia bacterium
GAACGAAGTGAGTAATGGGGCTGTTTTTGGGGTCCCCGTTACGAACGAAGTGAGTAATGGGGTTGTGTTTGGGGTCCCCGTTACGAACGAAGTGAGTAATGGGGTTGTTTTTGGGGTCCCCGTTACGAACGAAGTGAGTAATGGGGTTAACTTTGGGGTCCCCGTTACGAACGAAGTGAGTAATGGGGTTGTTTTTTGGGGTCCCCGTTACGAACGAAGTGAGTAATGGGGTTGTTTTTTGGGGGTCCCCGTTACGAACGAAGTGAGTAATGGGGTTATGTTTCACGTGAAACAATTATTCAACAGGCTTAAGTATGATAGGCTGTGTTTCCGTACCGAAGGCTACAATTTCAAAGTTATAAGGCTTTGCAGGCTCGAATTCAAAATCCTTTGCGTCTTCCGCGGTAACCTGCGCCTGAAGACCGCATTCCATAATAATCAACAAAGAACCGCTTTCGTCTTTATAAATCGGGAAGCCGACAAAGGAGCTTTCGTTTGAATTTTCAAGATATTCACGGATAGAGGCATTTCTGATTTGACGTGCAACTTCAAAGAGATATTCCTGCGTTCTTGTTGCTTCTTCCGCCGCCTGCTGTGCTTCTCTGCGTTTTTTGTTAAGATTGAGGTTCTTTGCATCGTATTTTGCGCTGATAGCCGTCTTTATCATACGCTGTGTTAAAATATCGGCATATCTTGCCGTGGGTGAAAGGAAGGAAACGACCTTGTCCGAAACACAAAGAACATGGTTGATAGGCTTGTCAGAAAAGCTGTTGCAGGGAAGACCTGCAGAGATCGCATTACAAACAAATTCGTAATAGGGCGAAGCCTTTGAATTTTCCGCAACCGCATACATATATTCAAAGTCGTTGGAATATTCTTTATCAACGCCTACAAGCGTTGCAAGGAAATCAAGCGTTTCTCTGTCCACAGCCTGCTGACCGACGTATATTGCGGGGATCTTCTTCTTGTGGAGAAGCTCGCCGAGAGATTTTGAAACAAAATATCCGATCTCACGTACCATTGCACGAAGGTCTGCTTCGCTTTCAAGACGTATATCTGTGATATTTCCGTTTTCGTCACGGTCATATACTCTGCGGAATACCGTAAGGTCGATACCGCCTTTTGAAATACGCTGACTGTAGAACATAGCGGCGATATTGTAGAGAGCTTCAAGCTTTTTCTCGATAGGAGCATACTTTTCACGGAGAGCAAAAACGGCGGAGGTATCTGCAGTAATGCCGTATTGATCTACCTCGCTGTAAACACAATGCTGTGCAACACGAATAATGCTTTCCTCGCAGGTGATATCCTGCAAAGCTCCGTCACTGCTGATGTCCAATAAAACGGACAGCGCAAGTCTGTCCTCACCAACGGTAAGCGTGCAAAGCTCCTTTAGCTTTTCGGGGAGCATTTCGGTTTTTACAAAACCGTTGGAAACAGCGGCAAGACGACGGCGTGCTTCAATATCGATAGGCGAGCCTTCGGGAACAAATTCGCAAATATCCGCAACGTGGATACCCAACTGCCAGCCGATACCGTTGGGATATACCGAGAAAGCACAGCTTGTTTGCTCGTCTGCGGTGTCACCGAAGGTGAAAACGGTCTTGCTGCGAAGGTCAAGCCTGCGTGCAAGATGGTTTGCAATTCTGATCCTCGATGCGGCATAAGCCTGCTCGATAACGTTTTTGGGGAAAGCTTCGTTATGTTCGATTCTGTTTACGGTGCCGTTCATAATATTTTTCCTTCCAAATATTATTATATATACATACATATTTATTCTAAACTAATAGAACATTCGTGTCAAGGTGATTTTTATGAATAAACACAAAAAAGGCTGCCGGAAAGACGGCCTTCTCTGTTCGCGTCGATCAACCGCAACAGCAGCAAAGGATGATGATTGCGATAAGGATGATGATCCAGCAATTATTGTTGCCGAAGAACGAATCAAAGCAGCCCATAACATTGCCTCCCTTCATTACATAGTACATATTATGTATTGGGAAGGAAAGTTGTTAATTACGGCGCTAAGCATAATAGCGAAGAACGAACAAATAAATTTGTTCTATAAAAAATCGGCACCGCTCGCAGTAGGTTACTACAGCTTCGGGTGCCAATTTTTCATTCTTCATCTATTCTGCTACGCGCAGTTTGGGTTTTGCGTATTTTATATCAAGGGAGCAGCGCAGGTATAGTACAACCTGTCATTCCGAGCGAAAAAACAAACGACCAACCTGTCATTCCGAGCCTGCGAGGAATCTCACATAGTATAACGAGAAAGTTAATTAAACATAGACATAACAAACAACAGAGTGAGATTCTTCACTACATATTCATTCCGTTCAGAATGACAGAGAGGTGTCATTCCGAGCCTGCGAGGAATCTCACACAGTATAACGAGAAAGTTAATTGAACAAAGACACAACAAACAACTAATTGAGATTCTTCACTACAACACCCCACAAAACAAGTTTTGCGGGGACCCCATTCCGTTCAGAATGACAGGTTGGAGGTTTGTTTTTCCGTTCAGAATGACAGGTTGGAGGTATGTTTTTCCGTTCAGAATGACAGTTATACTGAACGAACCAACACCGTGAAGATAAAAAAACAAAACGGCATTGTATAATGCCGTTTTATATAAAAGTTTTTGGGGTTATAGGGGGATTTTTTCAAAAAGCCCCCTATGAAATACTTCACTTAATATCAATTTCCAAAGGCTTATCGATTTCCTCGGAAACGTATTTGCCGTCTTTTTTGCGTTGACGCACACATTCGCTCAAAAGATATTCGATCTGCCCGTTGATAGAGCGGAAATCGTCCTCTGCCCAAGCGGCTATATCGGCAAAAAGCTTTGGCGAAAGCCTCAATGGGATCTGTTTTTTACCGTTATCTGCCATAATTAATAAAGACTTCCCGAATTAACAACGGGCTGTGCGTCACGGTTACCGCAGAGCACGACCAAGAGGTTAGAGACCATAGCAGCCTTGCGTTCCTCGTCAAGCTGAACGGTACCCTTTTCGTTAAGACGTTCAAGCGCCATTTCCACCATACCTACTGCGCCGTCAACGATAAGCTTTCTTGCATCGACGATAGCAGAAGCCTGCTGACGCTGAAGCATAACAGCCGCAATCTCGGGTGCGTATGCAAGGTAGGTTATTCTTGCTTCGATAATTTCAAGACCTGCTTCTATAACACGAGCCTGAATCTCGTCTTTAATACGGCCTGCTACGATTTCGCTGGAGCCACGAAGACTTCCTTCATCGGCAATACCGTCGCCGGTGGTGTCAATGCCGGGTGCGGTGTCGTAGGGATAAAGACGGACGATGTTACGAAGTGCGCTGTCGCATTGCAAGGAGAGGAATTCCTTGTAGTTATCAACGTTGAAAGCCGCTTTTGCGGTGTCAATGATTCTCCAAGTAACGGCAATACCAATTTCAACGGGGTTGCCGAGACAATCGTTAATTTTTTGGCGGTTGTTGTTAAGAGTCATAATCTTAAGCGACATCTTTTTTGAAGGCATAGCAGGAGAAACTGCCTGACCGTCAAAGGCTTTGACAGAAACCTGTTTAACGTCACCGCTTTGGTTGAGCTTTGTTTCGGACGCAGGGTTGACAGCAACACAGAAGGGATTTACCCAATAGAAGCCTTCACCCTTAAGAGTACCGATATAATTACCGAAAAGCGTTAAAACAAGCGCTTCTTGAGGTTTTAAAACCTTAAGTCCCGCAAGGGGGATCCAAGCAAGAAGGGTTGAAACACCGCAAACGATTGCGAGAATATCACCGATCGTCTGACCGTCCTCGGAAAGCACGATGCCGATTATAAATCCTGCAATAAGTCCGATAAGAAGGAGAATGTCAAGAAGCATAACAGCCATACCGTTGCGCTTTTTGTTAAGTACTTTTTCGTTCATAATATACCTCCAATTGTCATTTGGTGTTTTTATAATATCATATTGATATCACCTTGTCAAGTTTTTTATTTTTATTGTCACGGTATTTTTGTGTAAGGTTGTCAATAATTGAGATTCTTCACTTCATATTCATTCCGTTCAGAATGACACCCCCTGTCATTCCGAGCAAACAAGTCAGTATAATCTGTCATTCCGAGCTTGCGAGGAATCTCACATAGTATAACGAGAAAGTTAATTGTCCATAGACAGAAGAAACAACAGAGTGAGATTCTTCACTTCATATTCATTCCGTTCAGAATGACAGGCAGTCTATAAAATAAGGAAAAATCATGATAATGTAGGGACCGGCGTCCTCGACGGTCCGTTTTCGTTGGTTTTGAAATAATGTTTTCGTTTATGTTGTTTATATTGGTTTGTATGTAGGGGAGGGTCTTGCACCCTCCCGAACTCCAAATTCGTCGTTGTTTTATATGTCTGTGTTATATGCCTTGAAGGATTTTACGCAGACATCTTATACAACTAACAATTACGGGTACGGGAGGGTTTATTACCCCACAAAACAAGTTTTGCGGGGACCCCGTAGACCCTCCCCTACATTCTTATTGTTTCGTTATTACACAGACGTAATGTCATACAAATTTTGAATAAAAAACAAAACGGACTCAAGTGAGTCCGTTTAATACAAAAGTTTTTGAAGGGTTTCAGGGGGATTCTACAATATAAATCCCATAAAAATCGGCGACACGTGCGTCGATTTTTATACCTTAGAGGTTCGCGAGTGTCGAGTGCAACGCACGAGGCGCGAGATGCGAATGAACGAACCTCACAAAACCCATTGAAAAACACTGTTTTTCAATGGAATGCGCAAGCAATCGGGGTCCCCGAAAATGCTTGCATTTTTGGGGAGAGCGTCAGCGATTAAAAAATGCGTTAAATATCCTCATCTTCACCCCTCGGTCCTTGCGTTCGAGGTCGGCGAGAGCGTTTTTTGCTTCTTCACGGCGTGTGTTGCCGTCCTCGGGACAGTTTTTCGGTACGGGAGTGATATTGCTTGCACGCACGAAATGCGAAACTTCCTTTTCGGGCACGTAGAGCATGGGGCGAATGACGGTAATATCGCTTCGGTCGAGATAGGTTACGGGAAGGAAGCAATCAAAGCGAGCCTCGATGAAAAGGTTCATAATGATAGTTTCCACCGCATCGTCGAAATGATGCCCAAGCGCAAGCTTGTTACAGCCAAGCTCCTTTGCAGCCGAATGAAGCGCACCACGGCGCATATTCGAGCATAACGAGCAGGGGTGCTTTTCCTTGCGGATATTGAAAACGACCGAATATATGTCGCTTTCAACGCTTTTAAGCTCCAAACCCAGCTCCTCGCAAAGCGCACGGGATATCTCGTCGGTCTCGTTCGGGAAGCCCATTTTTACGTTTATCGGTACGATCTCAAACTTCTTCGGATAGAACCTCGAAAGCCCCTTTAATGCACAAAGCAGGGCAAGACTGTCCTTACCGCCGGAAACACCGACGGCGATCCTGTCGCCTTCTTCTATCATTTCATATTTGTCTATCGCACGTCTTGTTAAGGACATTAATTTTTGTAACGCTTTGGGATCTATCATTTTTTATACTCGCAATATTGTTTTATGGTACATTCGTCACATTTAGGCGTTCGTGCGGTGCAGACTTCTCTGCCGAACATAACTATCCTGTGACAAAAATCACTCTGTTTTTCGGTTGGGATAAGCTTTGAAAGCGCCTTCTCCGTCTTTAACGGGTCACTGCCCGAGGCAAGGCCCAAACGGTTGGAAATACGGATACAATGCGTGTCTGCAACAATACCGCCGAGGTTGAATATGTCGCCGCGCAGCAGGTTTGCAACCTTCCGACCGACACCACGCAGGGTTAAAAGCTCCTTCATCTCGCTTGGAAGCTTACCGCCGTAAACCTCAACCAAACGCTCACAGCATTCCTTCAAAGCCCTTGCCTTTGAATGATAAAGACCTACGGAACGTATCTCGTTTTCAATATCTTCAAGACTTGCTTTTGCCATATCGCAGGCTGTGGGAAAACGTTCAAATAACGTCTTTGAAACGATATTAACACGCGCATCGGTGCACTGTGCAGAGAGGATAGACATAATAAGAAGCTTATATTCGTCCTCACCGCCCCAATCAAGCCCGCATTTCACCTCGGGATACCGTTCTTCAAGCAAGGATATGATTTTTTCTGCCTTTTGTTTATTCGTCAAAGATAAAGTTCACATCCCCCGAAAGAAGCGATAAAGCTCCTCTGAATATAATTTCGGCACGCTCACGGAAATTCTTTTCCATCTTTTCGGCATATTCACGCTCGGTAAGATATACGTTTACCGAGAAAAGCGGTTTTTCGCGGTCGTGGATAGCACAGTCAAGACGGAATCCCTTGCCTTCCTCTGTAAGCGAGGTCGTAATGCTTGATGCCGTTTTGTTGAATGCGATAAGCCTCATTGCACATTTAAGCGCACGGTCCTTTATGACGGGATATATCGACGATTCATATCCGTTAAGCGTTTCGATTCCAAGCTCGGAGATAGTATAATAAAATCCGCCTTCGTCCTTTTTGGCCTCGACGACCTGTTGAGAATCCAAAAGCTCGGAAAATGCAAACGCAAAATCGAAATATCCGACAAATTCGTCCTGAAGCACGATATCGTTTATGCTGTTAAATTCAAGCGGTTCGTTAACGCTGTTTAAAAGATACAGTATGAAGATTTTTATATCAACTTTATCGGTTAATTTCAAAAAATATCACCTTCCAACGAAATTATATCCGAAAAAAGTCGAAAACGCAAGGGCTTTCAATCTTTATTTTTCTTCCCTGCTTTCCTTCAATGCCTTAAAAAAGATAAAAATTTACATTAAAATACTATATAAAGCAAAAGTTATGCTTGAAAAATACTATATATATGGTATACTAAACAATGTATAACTATAGGAAAGATGTTGAGCGATGGTATTAAAATTTTCAGGCGGTGTAAGTCTGCCAAAGCAATCGAATATAATATCCTCGTCCTTCCTTAAGACCGTCGGTAATTGCCGTGTCGGTATTGAAGTGAAGGGCAAGACCTCGCTCGCTCTCCGTGCAGGCGACCGTGTTTCACGCGGGACGCACTTTGCGAATATGAACGGAACCCCGATCTTTGCTCCCGTCGCAGGAGTTTTCGAGGGTGTTATAGATTCCAACGGAAAGAAATATCTTGCCATAAAAAACAGCGGTGAGACCGATGAAGTTCGGCTTTTCAAACCCGAAGAGAAGCCTATCTCCGAAATGGAGCTTGATTATATAACCGAGCGTGCAAGGCTTTTGTCGGTTTTCGATTCAAGAACCGGCAACCCGCTTTGGAAGATGCTTACAGAAGCAAAGGACGGCATACACACCATCGTCGTCGATTGCACGGAGACCGACCCTCTTTCTTCAACAAACGCACGTCTTTGTATTGAAAAGACAAAGTCGTTGCTTGGCGGCGCAAAGCTGATCATAAAGGCGCTTAATGCCTCGAGGGGCGTTTTTGTGACCGAGCATAACAAAAAAGAATCGATCTCCGCCCTTTCGGAGAATATCAGCGATACAAGCCTTCTGTCTGTTGCAAGACTTGATACGAAATATCCCTATACCGAGGTTAACATAATTCGTGCATTGTTCGTCACCGACCTTGCAATCGGCGAAAAGCCGACCGACAAGGGTGTGTTTATTATCGGTGCGGAAACCGCAATCGCACTTTACGATGCAATGCTTGAGGGTATGCCCCAAATGGATAGGTATATCACCGTTTGCGGTGAGGACGGCAAGGGATTTAATCTTAAAGTACCGAAAGGTGTTGCGATCGAACCGCTTATCGTTTCCGCAAAGCTAAAGAATGAATCCACCTTTTCTGTCATAAACAGCCGTATTAACGGCCATATTTCGGAAAGATTCTTGTCCGAAAACGCAAGGACCGTTATCTCTGTCGAAAAGAAGGAAAGAACGGTTTACGAATGTATCTCCTGCGGAAAATGCGTTGCAGTCTGCCCCGTTGGGCTTTCTCCCTACCGTGTTATCGGCAAGCGTGACACGACACTCGTCAACCATTGTATTGCCTGCGGTTGCTGTGAATTTATCTGCCCAAGCAATATTCCGCTTTTAAAGATGATCTCCCCCGAGAATACGGAGGTGCAGAGATGAAAAAATTTGCCCACCCCTTCATTCATTCGGCAGAAACACGAACCGATATTGCAATCGATTTTATGCTTGCCCTTATCCCCGTTTTAATATGGAGCGTCTATATCTTCGGCGCAAGGGTTATCACCCTCTGCCTGCTCGGCGGTGTGTTTTCGATTGGATTTGATTATCTTTTTCAGCACTTTGCGCTTAAACGCACAAAAGATGCATCGGTTGACGTAATGTCTATCAATTACGGAATACTCGCCTGCTTTTCAATGCCGGTGTCTGCACCGCTTTGGTTGCCCTTGATTTCCTCGGCTTTGGTCGTTTTTGCAAAGAATTTGCGTGTCTACCGCCAAAAAAGACTTTTTAACCCCTATATTTTTTCGGCTGCGGTGCTGAATATTGCGTTCCCGAAGCTGATGACCGCCTTCACAAAGCCTTTTGCATATTTTTCTGCGTTTGATATTTCCATTGACTCCCGACTTTTGAACGGCTACCTCGTAAGATCGCCCCTTATGTATATTGCCGACGGAAGCGTTTACGAGGACGGCGCTGTCCCCCAGCTTTTCGGCTATGCCTCGGGCGCATTGGGAGAGATTGCAATTCTTGCAATGTGCTTATCGCTTTGCTGGCTTCTTTATAAAAAGCAAGCCGACCTGACCGCCTCGGCAACCTTTGTTTTCACACTTTTGATACTTTCGCTGATGTTCCCCTCTGCCGATGCGGAAAGTGCATATTTTGCATACAGTATAGTTCTTTCGGGCGCAATAGGCTTTATTGCCGTCTTTGCGCTTAACGAAAGCCGGACTGTTCCCATAACCTCGCTTGGCAGACTTGCGTTTGCCTTGGTCTGCGGTGCTTTGGTTTTTGCATCAAGAAAATTCTTCGGCGGATATGAATGGGGATATTTAATAATCCTTCTTATGAACGCAATCTCGCCGTTTATTGAGGAATTTACGGTGCAAAAGCCCTATAATGCAATAAAAAACAGGAAAAAAGAATGAAAAACGACGTTATAGAAATCGAAATAACCGATATAACTCCCGAAGGCTTCGGCGTTGGCCGGCACGACGGCAAGGTCGTCTTTGTTGCCGATACGGCTGTCGGCGATAAGGCAGGAGCAATAGTTATGAAGGAGCTTAAAAACCGTTCGTTTGCAAAGGTTTTCGAGATTCTTTCTCCCTCTCAAGACAGAATCGACAGCGATTGCGCCGTAAGCAGAAAATGCGGCGGCTGTGCCTTCCGTCATATCTCTTATGAAGCCGAAAAAGCGTTGAAACGCAAGTTTGTCGGTGATGCGATGAAGCGGATAGGCAATCTTGATATCGAAATTAAAGAAACGGTGTCTGCAAATCCCGAAAACTACCGCAATAAGGTGCAATACCCCTTCTCTATGGGCAAAAACGGCGAATGTATCTACGGTTATTACGCACGCCGTTCTCATAGAATTATCGAGCATAACGGCTGTAAGCTTCAAGAGCCGATTTTTGAACAAATTGCCTCCTTCACGGCAGAAACGGCAAACAAGCTTTTCATTCCTCCCTATGACGAAACGAACGGAAAAGGAGTTCTCCGTCATATCGTTATGCGTAAGAACAGAAAAGGCGAGGTCCTCGTATGCCTTGTCGTTGCAAGGAATAACAGAAAGATTCCCGTTCTTGCAGACGCAATTGCGGAAAAATTTGGGAATATTGTCGGAATACATCAAAATATAAATAAAAGACGTGATAACGTAATCTTCGGTGATGAGACCGAAAGGCTTGTCGGTGCAGAGGTTCTTAAGGACACTCTCTGCGGAAAAACCTTTGAGATATCCCCACGTTCGTTCTATCAAGTTAATGCCGATATGGCGGAAAAGCTTTATTCCCGTGCAAAAGAGCTTTTAAACGAGCGTGAAAAGCCTTCTATAATCCTCGATCTGTATTGCGGTGCAGGCACGATAGGTCTTTGCGTTGCAGATGAAGGTGATATGCTTTGCGGTGTTGAGATAATCGATTCCGCCGTTGAAAACGCAAACGTTAATGCAAAATTGAACGGCAGAAACGAAAAAAACACCCTTTTCGTCTGCGGTGACGCTTCGTTGGGTGTTAACGAATGTAAAAAGAAGTTCGGCACGCCCGATACGATAATCGTCGACCCGCCCCGTAAGGGACTTGAGAAAGAAGTTATCGAAACTGTCGTTAACGCAAGCCCGAAGCAGGTCCTCTATATCTCCTGCGACCCTGCAACCCTTGCAAGGGACTGCAAGATCTTTGCAGAATACGGCTACAAAACCGATAAAGCCGAACCGTTTGATTTGTTCCCGAGAACGGGACATGTGGAATCTATTGTTTGCTTGAGCAAACAATAGATTCATCGATATAAATCCCTTGCGGGATTTGGCGTTGAACTGATTGTTTCAAATCAAATTGAACAAAGACGGAAGAAACAACTTTCTTGAGATTCTTCACTCCATATTCATTCCGCTCAGAATGACACTTCTTTTTCCCATTCTGTTCAGTACAACCTGTCATTCCGAGCTTGCGAGGAATCTCACCCAGTACAACTGTCATTCCGAGTGACATCGGGGTGAAATAACGAGGAATCTCTCACAGTATAACCTGTCATTCCGAGCTTGCGAGGAATCTCACTCAGGAGAAGGTAACAGTTAATTAAACAAAAACGGAAGAAACAACAAAGTGAGATTCTTCACTACAACACCCCGAAAACATAAATGTTTTCGGGGACCCCGTTTCCGTTCAGAATGAC
>JAFVXP010000081.1 GCA_017501055.1 Clostridia bacterium
AACAGCAGTTTCAGCAATTCCGGAAAGACTCTCCAGATCTACGCTTCGGGCGATTTGACTCCCGAGCTTGAATCCGATTCCTTTGAAATAGGCGCAGACAACACCGTTTCGGGAATCCTCCCCGGTGCAACCGTTTCCTCTCTCCTTTCGGGCGTTTCTTCTACCGATGACGGCGTTACCGTTAAGGTATACAGCGGCAACACCGCTGTTGCAAACAGCGCAACCCTCGCAACAGGTATGACCGTTAAGATCTTTGACGGCAACGAAGAAGTAAATTCTTATGACATCGTTGTCAAGGGTGACGTAAACGGCGACGGCAAGATCACGGGTATGGACTATATGCTTGCAAAACGCCACGTTTTGGGCGTTTCCACACTTAACGGAGCATATAAGAAGGCGGCTGCCGTAAACGGCGGTACTGCTCCGACCTCAAACGACTATATCACTTTGAAGAGAGTTGTTTTGGGCACATATACCTTGAAATAAGATAACAAAAAGTTTCCAATAACAATCAAGAGAACACAAGCCTTTGTGTTCTCTTTTTTGTGCGGTTTTTAAGTGTGATTAAAGCTAAACTGTGCAAACAAGCCAAAAAGGGAGAAGGGATTTCGTTTGAAAAGCCTACCAAAAAAATCGCAAAATCCCTTCCAAAATGTATGGGTTTGTGATATAATCAATGTGTATACGTGTTGTTAATTCTTGAAAGGATAGATATTTATGAGAAAACTTGTTTTAAAGCTTGTTTCCCTCTCACTCGTGCTTGCGTTGGTTCTTGCTGCCTCTTCGGTCTGCGTTTCTGCAATAACGTGGGATAACGTGCCCGAGACAAAATATGCCGGCGGTTATTGGTCTTCCTCATATACCTACGGTCAGTATTATAAAAACCTAACGCAGATCCCCCTCACGGGCGACGGTGCAAGAGACGCTGTTGCTGTCGCTTTGTCGCAGGCAAACTATCTTGAGGGCGATTCCACGTCTTCCCAATCGGGTACGGTAGCAGGTTCTTCCAACTATACAGAATACGGCGCATATACCAACGTTAACGGCGCCGCTTGGTGTGCTTCCTTCTGTTCCTGGACTCTCTATACAGCAGGCTGTACCACAACAAGAGGTACGGAATCCTATATGGCAAGAAACGGCTATTATTGGTCGGAATGTTACGTTCCTTATTGGAGCCAAATGCTAAATAACAACGGAAGATACCAATACAGCTATTATTACGGCGGTTCTTATCAGCCTCAGCCCGGCGACCTTGTATTCTTTACTTATTACTATACTCCCCTTGATGAAGACCATATCGGTATGGTCGTATATGCAGACAGTCAGTACGTTTATACCATAGAGGGTAACACCTCGGGCGGTTCTACGGTTGTTTCCGAAGGCGGCGGTGTATTCTTCAAGAGATATGACCTTTGGTCTTCGGGTATTGCGGGCTACGGCAGATTGCCTTACCAGACAGTATCCGACCTTCCCGCGCTTGACTATTCGGGCGCAAACCCCACAAACGGTCTTTACACCAACCCGATGGGCGGTGTAAGCGTTTATTTCAAACGTGACGATACCGTTGCTTCCTGGTGGCTTCCCATATCATCGATTTTCGAGGTTTCGAAGATTGAAAAGGATAAATACGGCAATACCAAGCTTTATTCAAAGTGTGAAATAGGCAACGAAACCGTTTACGGTTGGATCCCCCTCAGCACGTCCTATTCCGGCAAGATCATCCAGATCTATGCTTCTCCCGATTTAAAACCCGAGATAAGCACCGATAAATACACTATGGCAAAAGGCAAGATTACGGGTGTTGCAACCGAAACTACGGTTTCCGATTTTATCAGTAACTTTGATATAAGCGGTGAAGGCGGAACCGTTGCCGTATATAACGGCGATACCGTTTTGAGCGATACGGATTTGGTCGGCACGAATTCGGTAATTAAGCTCTTCTATGAAGGCGAGGTTATCGATTCTTATGAAGTCATCATAATGGGCGACGTTACCTGCGACGGCAAGATGAACAGCCTTGACTACGTTGTGGTAAGACGCCACGTTATGAACTTGAACTACCTTGAAGGCAATACCTTCACAGCAGGCGACCTTGACCCCGACGGAAGTATCCTCTTCTTTGATTACGTTGCTCTTAAACGTGCTGTTTTGGGTACGATGTTAGTTAAATAGTTAATAAAAATTCTACGCTTCTGTTTATTAGAAGCGTAGTTTTTTTGTTGAAAAAGAATTATCACCTGTCTGTTCGCATATTGTGTCAAGAGGTGATAATAATGTTATCTTTTCTTTTGTCGGTCGTTTCAAAATGCTTTTGCCTTCTGCTTCGCACGTCCGACACGCATTCCTTTCCGCCGCCGCTTCCGAAGGAAGAGGAAAACCGACTTTTCCGCCTTGCAAGAAACGGTGATATCGAAGCAAGGAATAAGCTTATCGAGCATAATTTGCGGCTTGTTGCACATATCGTGAAAAAATATTACACCACCGCACGTGACCAAGACGACCTTATCTCTGTCGGCACGATCGGACTTATCAAGGCGATAGACAGTTATAACGTTGAAAACGGAACCCGTTTTGCGACCTACGCAGGAAAATGCCTGCAGAACGAGATATTAATGTATTTCCGAGCGCAGAAAAAGCATTCAAGCGTAACCTCGATAAACGACCCCGTTGACGTTGATAAAGACGGAAATCCGTTAACGTATCTTGAGATAATTGCATCTCCCGACGATATCGTCGATTCGATAGACAGAAAGATAAAGCTTGAAAAGATAGGAAACGCAATAAAAACAGCTCTCACCGAGCGAGAGAAGAAGATCATAATGCTTCGCTACGGACTTAATAAGAACGGTGTCTGCTATGCCCAGCGTGACGTTGCCGATATGCTCAATATCTCCCGTTCCTACGTTTCCCGTATAGAAAAAGGCGCAATCGAAAAAATAAAAGCGGAAATGAAATAAATGTAACGGGACTTTACGTCTGTGAAATGACGAAACACTAACCTGTCATTCTGAACGTATAGGGAAAAAGAGGTGTCATTCTGAACGAAGTGAAGAATCTCAATTAGTTGTTTCTTATGTCTATGTTCCGTTAACTTTACGTTCTCCTGAGTGAGATTCCTCTCAATCGTCCCGATTGCTCGGAATGACACTTATACTGAACCGATTGCTCAGAACGACAGAGAGGTGTCATTCTGAACGGCAACGGGGTCCCCTTAATAGCCCTACAAAACTTCGTTTTGCAGGGAACCCCTGCTTGTTTTGTGGGGTGTCAAGTGAAGAATCTCAATTAGTTGTTTCTTCTATTTATCTATTCTCCAAACAAAAAACGGACATAGATGTCCGTTTTTCTATTGATTTATTTTTGCTTTTTTGCTATAATATACTGAATATCTATCGGGACTTATTTTTAAGCTCGTCAAGCGTACCGAAGGTGTAGCCCTGCTCCTTGAGAGAGGTTATTACGGAATCGAGGATAAGTGCATTCGTCTTGCTTGTCGGGTGGAGAAGAATGACCATTCCGTCGTGCACGTTGCTAAGGACCTTCTCCTTTGCTTTTTCGGCATTCATCTGCTTTGAATTGTCCCAATCTGCATACGCAAATGACCAAAAAACGGGCGTATAACCAAGCGTTTCGCAAAATTCAAGCGTTTTCTTTGAAAATGCACCCTCGGGCGGACGGAAATATTTTTCCATGGTAAACCCCGTTTCACGTGTGTATATTTCCTCAACACCGCTTAATTCTTCCTTGAACTTCTCAATATTGGTTATTTTCGACATATCGCAATGGCTTGTCGAATGGTTGCAAACGAGGTGACCTTCCTCCGCCATACGAATTACGGTTTCCTTGCTGTTTTTTATAATTCCGGGAAGAATAAAGAATGCACCCTTGACGTTTTGGCTTTGAAGTATATCAAGCGTGCGCTCGACGTTTTCGTTTGAATATCCTGCGTCGAAGGTAAGATAGACCGTCTTGTCACCCTCGGGGCCAAGATAGAGTGCGCCGTGCTCCTTTGCAATAACGTCACCGCCGAGTATCTCGGGTTGAAGGTTATCTCCTTTCGGCTTGAAAAACCAATTTATCTTTTCTGCCCGAACTCCAAAAACTTGGTTATTAGCTATTGCCAGACCTATTAACGACGCTAATAAAAATTTCTTGAATTTCAAAAAAACAACTCCTTTCAAGATTATTTTTTCGGAATATAGAATATATATTCTAATAAAAATTTGTAAAACTTAAAGGGTGGTCTTTATGGTTGTTCGTGTCCCGTTTTCTCCTCTTTTTGCTTCTTATGATTTGATGTCGGAGCATATCGATGAGGTCATTTACGGCGACGGTGCGGAGATTCTTGAAGAATGTGGCGGTTTTTATAAAATAAAGACCGATTATGGCTATATCGGTTGGATAAATAAAGAAAATATCGCAAAAAACGATTTAAAACCCAACTATATCGTTAATAATTCGTTTGCCGACCTTCTTTTTGAGGACAGAAATTTTTACAAGCCCGCAATGACCCTTCCGAAAGGGGCAAGGATAGAGGTTGCAGAGCTTGGTTCGAGATATGCAAGGGTCAAAAATTTCGACGGAAAGCATTATTATATCCATAAAGAGCATATCCTTCCGCTTGATTCAAAAAAAGACGGTATACGGGAATTGATCGTAAAAACGGCTTTGTCCTATCTCGGTACGCAATACCGTTGGGGCGGAAGAACTTATAACGGCATTGATTGCTCGGGGCTTTGCTTTAATGCATACCGATTTAACGGAATCAATATCTGGCGTGATGCAGATATTGATAGATCCGATAATTTAAAAAGGATCTCTCTTGAAAACGCAAAAATCGGAGATTTACTCTTTTTCAAGGGACACATGGCTTTGTATCTCGGCGACGGAAGGATAGTCCATTCCTCTGCATCAAGAGGGTACGTTGCCATTGAAGAATTGAACGAAAGATTAAAAGAAATATATATTTGTGCAGGAACGGCATTTTAATGGTTTATATTGAAGAATTTGAAATTGAACGTCAAAAAGAAATAGCTTTCTCGCTCAGAGAGCAAACCAAGGGTAAAAAGGCTTGCGTTATAACCTTCGGCTGTCAGCAGAATGAAAACGACAGCGAACGTATTGCAGGAGCTTTGGAAATGTGCGGTTATGAGATAACCGACGACGAAAAGACGGCAGACCTTATAATCATAAACACCTGCGCTATCCGTGAGCACGCAGAGATACGTGCGCTTTCGGAGGCAGGTCAGTTTAAGGGCAGAAAGGAAAAGGACCGCAGTATCAAAATCGGCGTTTGCGGTTGTATGGCACAGCAGGCTCACCGCCGTGCGCAGATCTATAAAAGCTATCCCTACGTTGATTTTGTTTTCGGTACGGATATGCACCACCGTGTACCCGAAATTATAAAAGAAGCTCTTTCGTCAAAGAAAAGAACAAGCTTTATCACCGAAAAACCGCATAACGAGTTCGGCGTTATCAGCGAGGGTATGCCCGTCCGCCGTGAAAGCGGATATAAAGCGTGGGTGCCCGTTATGTACGGCTGTAATAACTTTTGCACCTATTGCGTCGTTCCCTATGCAAGAGGTCACGAAAGGTCAAGAAGAAAAGAAGACGTTTTGGCGGAGGTCAGATCTCTTGTTGAAAGCGGATATAAGGATATAACCCTGCTCGGTCAGAACGTAAATTCTTATGCGGGCGGCTGCACCTTTGCGGAATTGATTACCGAATGTGCAAAATTCGACGGTGAATACCGTGTTCGCTTTATGACGAGCCACCCGAAGGACGCAAGCGACGAGCTTATCGATGCAATCGCTTCAAACGAAAAGATCGCAAAGCAGTTCCACCTTCCCGTGCAATCGGGATCGAGCCGTATTTTAAAGCTGATGAACCGCAAATACGACAGGGAAAAATATCTCGAGCGTGCCAAAGCAATAAAAAGTAAGATTCCCGAAATATCGATAACGACCGATATAATAATCGGCTTCCCGACAGAAACCGAAGAGGATTTTGCCGATACCGTGTCGCTCGTAAAAGAGGTTGGCTTTGATATGATCTATACCTTCATCTATTCTCCCCGTGTGGGCACCGTTGCGGCGGAAATGGAAGGTCAGATCGAAAAATCTGTTTCAAACAAGCGTTTTGCGCTCCTTTCGGATATCGAAAACGAGATCGCACAATCGCTTAACGAGCAATTTATCGGCAAGACGGTACGTGTTCTTTCCGACGGATTTAATAAAAATAGAATCCCCTGCGGAAGAAGTACGCAAAATAGGATCGTTACGTTTGATAAACCCGTTCCTGCGGGAACGTTTGTTGACGTTTTGATAGAATCTGCGGGAGCATATATGCTCTGTGGAAAAATTGTATAATTTTGAAAGGAAATAAAAAACAATGAACGAAAAAATGACAAAAGCAATCGAAATGATCAAAGAAGCACTTTCCGAAAGTGCAGAGCTCAAGGCATATAACGAAGCAAAGGCTGCTTACGATGCCGACGAAAAAATAGCAACCCTCATCAATGAATATAACGTTCAGGCTGCACTTCTTGAAACCGAAGGCAGAAAGCCCGAAAATGAACGTGATACCAAGCTTGTTGAAAAGATCTCCGCAAGACTTCGTGAATGCTATGACGAGATAAGCGCAAGCCAATCTCTTGCAAATATGCGTGAAGCAGAAATGGCTCTTTCCGAGATCGTAAACGCAATTAACGATGCCGTTCGTTTCACCATCGAACCGGAAGCGGCTAATTGTACTCACGATTGCTCCACCTGTGGCGGCTGCCATTAAGCCCAGAACGAATTCTTTTCTTCCAAAACCTCGCTCGCAGTAGATTTCTACAGCGTCGCTCGGTTTTGTTGAAAATCTCTCCGTTCTGAACTTAATGGACACGGACGTGTTTTGTTTGTCCATTCTGCATCTGTTCTGCAATCAATGACCACGCTCGGTTTTGTTGAAAATCTCTCCGTTCTGAACTTAATGGACACGGACGTGTTTTGTTTGTCCGTTCTGCATCTGTTCTGCAATCAATGAACACGCTCGGTTTTGTTGAAAATCTCTCCGTTCTGAACTTAATGGAC
>JAFVXP010000082.1 GCA_017501055.1 Clostridia bacterium
ATCTGTTTTTAGCGGTTTTTGTATTATTTTTGTTTTCCTCTCGGTATTTTTATCTCCTAAAGGGGGAACAATAAAAAATAAAAAGCGGAGGTAAACAATGAAAGAAAACGATACAGTAAAGCTTTTAAGAGAATGTGATGCAGGTGTAAAGATGGGTGTTTCGTCGATAAACGAGGTATTGCCCGACGTTAAAGCAAAGGATCTTCGTGACGACCTTGCCTATTGCCGTTCACAGCACGAAACGTTACAGGCGGACATCAAAAAGGAGCTTAACAAATACGGCGACCACGGAAAAGACCCTGCGGTTGCGGCAAAAAGTATGTCTTGGATGAAGACGAATATGAAAATGGCGATGAACGATTCCGACAAAACCATTGCCGACCTTATAACCGACGGCTGTAATATGGGCGTTAAATCGCTTCATAGGTATTTAAACCAATATTCTGCCGCAGACAGCGAATCTAAGGGGATTGCAACAAGGCTTATAGGTCTTGAGGATAACCTCGCAAAGCAACTTCGTAAATACTTGTAAAGTATAAGAGCCGTACGGAATTCAATTTCCGTCGGCTCTTATCATTTTCTTAAGCTCTGCCACAGCCTCGCCAAGACCGCCCACACGGTCGATTATACCGTATTCAACCGCCTGCCTGCCGTCTATAACCGTTCCGATATCTGTCGTCATATCGTCGGTTGCGGTCATAAGCCTGCGTATCGTTTCGCCGTTTGCGTTTGAATTGCGAACGATAAATTCAATAATACGCTCCTGCATTTTAGAAAGGTTTGCAAAGGTTTGCGGAACACCGATAACAAGTCCGTTAAGACGGACGGGGTGAAGTGTCATAGTTGCGCTTGGCACGATGAATGATTTTTTTGCGGAAACTGCAAGCGGAACACCGATAGAGTGTCCTCCGCCGAGCACAAGCGAGACCGTCGGCTTTGTCATACCTGCAATAAGCTCCGCTATGGCAAGACCTGCTTCGATATCGCCGCCTATTGTATTTAAAAGAAGTAAAAGCCCGTCTATACCGTCGTTTTCCTCAACGGCGACAAGGGAAGGAATACATTGCTCGTATTTTGTCGATTTAGTTTCGGGCGAGGCGGCAAAATGACCTTCTATCTGCCCTGCGATGACCATTGAATGAATACATATTCCGCATTCCGAGGTGATCACGTTCATATCGGGTTCTTTATCATTTATATTATCATAATTTTTTTCATTGTCCATAAAACATTTCCTTTCAGCCGTTATAGAATAATAATTCCCTAAAATGCCGATAATAACCGCAAAATACATCAAATGAATGGGAGAAAAGGGATTATTATGGCATCGGGATTGAAAAACAGATTGAAAAGATCCTATTCCGCAATAAAAAAAGAGCTTAACGAGCGTGACGTTTCGGAATGGCTTTACGACAATTTTTATTTAATAGACCGTTATTACCGATTTTCGATATCCGACAAAAAGGCTTTGCGCTGTGACGTATTATATGAAACATTAAAGCGTTTTTGCGAGGATTGCGATTATACTCTCACACCGAAAACGCTGTCGAACTATATTTTGTGCGAAAAACGTGATTTTGGATTTTACGAGCTTTCGTCGTTGAAAAACCTTCTTGCGATATGTGCGATAAACAAGCTTGCAGAGATAGTTTCAAACCGAAAGGGTATGGCAAACACACTCCCGAAAATTATAAAATTGCTTTACAGCCTTTCTGACCCCGAATATGACGATATAATACCTATCGTTTGGGAAGGGGAGGGGCTTTTATCGGAGCTTGAGCCCGAATATCTTAATTTCGAGCCCGAAACGAAGACCCAATACCGTTCGCTTATTTCGGATTATGCCTATGAAAACTGCACGAGCGAAAAGACCGCTATCGAAAACCTTGCCGAACGAGCAAAAAAGCAAAATACAACGCTCGGCAAACTTCTTTTCCGCCCGAAAAAGAGATATATACTTGCTTGGAGCCTGCTTTGGGGAATCCTTTTTGTTTCGCTTGTGCTTTTGTCATCGTTCACGGTCGGGGCGTTCACTTTGCTTTTTGCCGTTCCCTTTGGCATTGCGTGCTCGGGCATAACCGATTATTTCATAGCCTTCCTTGCGCCTGCCCACAGAGCACCCAGAATGAAGCTTGAAAAAATCCCCGAAAACGCAAAAACTCTTGTAACTATAGCCTCGCTTATGACGGGAAGCAAGGGTGACGAAAGGGTTTTTGAATCGCTTGCACGCTTTAGATATATGAACCCCGACGAAAATATTTATTTCTGCCTGCTTGCCGACCTTCCCGATTCCGACAAACAGGAAGAAGATGGCGACGGCAAGATCCTTGAATTTGCAAAACGCAAGATAGA
>JAFVXP010000083.1 GCA_017501055.1 Clostridia bacterium
AATCCGATTGCTTTAATTATAAATATATTTTATCCTTTTGTCAACGAGATTAATAAGAAAAAGCTGATAAAAACGGTTGATTTTGATGTCTGTTTTTGTTATACTGTGGTGTATGATTGACGAAAAGAGTGATAATGTGAAATATATAGTAATGCTCGGCGACGGTATGGCGGATAACCCTATTGCCGTCCTAAATAAAAAAACACCGCTTGAAGCGGCAAATAAACCTATTATGGATTATCTCGCTTCTCACGGTATAAACGGTACGGTCGATACCGTTCCCGAAGGAATGGTACCCGAAAGCGATACCGCAAACCTTTCTGTTATGGGATATGACCCCCGTGTCTATTCAAAGGGACGCTCTCCGCTTGAAGCGGCAAGTATGGGTATAAAGATGAGTTCCGATGAAACCGCAATAAGAGCAAATATCGTTGCTCTCGGCGGTAACGGCGATTATGAAGACCTCATAATGCTCGACCATTCCTCCGACGAAATTCCCACAGAACACGCCCGTATTCTTATCGATGCGGTTCAGGAACGCTTCGGCAACGATTTTATGAAGTTCTATTGCGGTATAAGCTACCGTCATTGCCTGATTTGGAAGAACTGCCCCGAGTTTAACGATTTTTCACGTCCTCACGATATAATCGGCAGACGTATCGGTGATTATCTCCCAAAGTCTGAACAAAGCCGTCCTATGTACGAGCTTATGAAGGCTTCATACGAATTTTTGAATAACCACCCTCTTAATATCGAACGTGAGAAAAACGGATTAAAACGAGCAAACTCACTTTGGCTTTGGAGCCCGGGCAAAAAGCCTTCGCTCCCCGATTTTTATGAAAAGACGGGGCTTAAAGGCTCGGTAGTTTGTGCCGTTGACCTTATAAAAGGTATAGGAGCTTGCGCAGGAATGAACGTGCCTTGCGTTGAAGGCGCAACCGGTGCGGTGGAAACCAACTTTGAGGGCAAACGTGATGCCGCAATAAAAGAGCTTGAAAACGGAGCGGATTTCGTCTATATCCACGTTGAAGCTCCCGACGAATGCGGACATCAGGGCAAGGCAGAGGAAAAGGTTAAGTCCATTGAGAAGATCGATAGCCTGATACTTAAAGGGCTTTTCGAATACCTCAAGGAAAAAGATGAACCCTTCAAAATACTTCTTCTCCCCGACCACCCCACACCCGTCAGCGAAAGAACCCACACCCGTGCGCCCGTTCCTTTTGTGATATACGATTCCGAGAATGAACGTGACAGCGGTATTGAATGCTATTGCGAAAAGACCGCCAAGGACACGGGATTGTATCTCGATAAAGGCGAAAAATTAATGGATTTGTTAATCGGAGAATAAAAAATGAAAGCTATTGAATCGTTAGGGTACGTAACCCCCCGTGATTATAATTCATATATCCGTTTCAATATGTTAAAAGGTAAATATTACCGTGTTAAGGTTTGCATTGTTACGATCTCTATCTTGTTGTTAACTGCATTTCTTTTCATCAACGGTTTTTTAACTTCAAATAAGAATCTTTTTATAATCGGCGGTGTTATAATCCTTTGCTCGCTTATGTTCTTGTATACTCTCAACGTAAACGTGAAAAGAGTTTGCAACAGCAATGCAAAGATAGTCCGTGCAAAGCAAAAGACCGTCTTCGGCAAGAACGGCTTCATTTTCGATCTTCTTTTCGATGACGAAACATTGAACGAGCACGACGAGATCTTTTTTGATGAGATCGATGCAATCTATCTTGCCCCGAAAGCAATATATATCTATATAGAAAAACGCTCGGTGATAATAATCCCCAAGCGTAATCTAACAATTGAACCTTACGAAGCAAAAGCGTTTCTCGAAAAATTTATTCCTCAAAAGTTGATCGTTTGCATTTGACATTCGGAAATAAGCGAATCTATCTCATCGGTAGGTTCGCTTTTTGCAATAATACCCAAACGGCGTTTCTTTGCGGAATTCAAAACCTTTTCGCAGTAATAAACGAAAGCATCGGTTTTTTCTCGTTTTTTTCCGAGATAAAGGTCTATATATGTATATTCTGTGTTTATGCCCGTGTAAACCGCACGCATAACCGTATAGGGCTTCTTGTTCTCTACAACAAATATTTCGTCGGTTATTTCAAATCCGTTGTCCCAGAGTGCTTTTCGAAGCTCCTCTGCGGCAGACATCGGCTGAAGTATAAGATCGCATTTCTTTGCGGTTTGGCTTCTCAAAACGATGCTTGCAATAAGCTCTCCGCCCATACCGCAAATCGCCGCAGAAGTAATTCCCTCGTTTTCGATGGAATCAAAACCGTCGGAAATGATAAACTTCATATCAACGTTTTGCGATATTGCGTTTTCACGACCCTTTTCCAAGGGCATCTTGTTAATGTCCGATGCAATGACCGATCTTGCAATACCTCTTTTTGACGCTTCAATGGCAAAATGAGCGTGATCGCTTCCGATGTCGGCAAATATTTCGTTGTTCCTGCATTTCTTAAGAAGGGAAATAGCGGTCTCAAGACGCTTTCCGATTATAGTCATTATGTAACTCCGTATAATAACGTACGGCAAGAGCCGTACTACATATCCATAATTTTATCTTCCAAGGTTTTGAAAGCCTTTTTTGCTTTCTTTTTCATTTTCTGTGCGCAACAACAGTGCGAAACAAGCATTTTCGCCGAAGCCATACCCATAATCGCGCCAAATGTTATAAGAGCACAATAGGTACAGGCTTTGTTTGCGGCAATCATTTTTTTCATATACATCATAATAACTTCACCTCGAAATATATTATGGTGCATATTTTCAAAAGTTATACTACCATATAAAAGGGATTCTTTCAATGTTTTTTGTCAAAAATAAGGATAAAAGACAAAGAAAACCAAAAAACCTATTGACAAAACGCAACTTCAAATATATAATGGACAGTGCGCTTTTACGCTGTTTTGCGGAAGGGGTGATTATATGTTAGACTTGAAAAAACTTCTTGACGGCTGTGTGCCGTCTGTCGAGTTTTCTATCCAAACGGAAGAGCTTGATTATATCGAAGACGTTGTTTCCGGTTTCGCAAAAGCATCAGGCGTTATAACGAACCATTCGGGCCTTGTCCTTTTAAAAGGCGAGATCATTCCCGAACTTGTCGTTTCCTGCGCCCGTTGCGGTAAGGAATTTAATTATTCCGAAAAGATCGCTCTCGAAGCAAAAATAACAGATAAGCTCGCAAACAAGGACGAAGACGAATTTGTGTTGCTGACGGATTTTGCGTTAGATATTGATGAACTTGTTCGCTCAACCTTGATTTTAGAAATGCCGTCGAGATTTCTCTGCCGTGAAGACTGTAAAGGTCTTTGCTCCAAATGCGGTTGTGATCTCAACGAAGGCAAATGTAATTGCGATCTTAAAGAGCGTGATCCCCGCTGGGACGTGTTGAAGGATTACTTCAACGATTAAATTTCGAAATAAAAAAATATATAACTTATCAAGGAGGATTCTAAAATGGCAGTACCTAAGAGAAAAGTATCCAAAGCAAGAAGAGATAAAAGACGTTCTTCCGTATGGAAGCTCGATCTTCCCGGAATGACCAAATGCCCTAAGTGCGGAGAATATATTCTTTCTCACCGCGTTTGCAAAAACTGCGGCAGCTACGGCGGAAAAGTAGTTCTTCAGATCAAGGATAAAGACTAACCAAAACAGCGTGTTGCGGATAAAACAGCAACACGCTTTTTTGTAGTATTGAATGAAAAATACAGGGATAATATGGTAAAGATAACTTCGGTCGAAAAAGGCTCTGTTGCCGAAAAAAACGGTGTAAAAGTCGGGGATATGCTCGTTTCCGTTAACGGAAATGAGATCTGCGACGTTCTTGACTATCGCTTTTATATAATGGATAAAAATATCGTCTTGCACGTAAAAAGAGGGGAAGCGGATTTAGAGTTTGCAATAAAAAAGCCCGAATATTCGGATATCGGACTTGAATTTGCAACCTATCTTATGGACGAAAAAAAGCGTTGCAGAAATAACTGCATCTTCTGCTTTATAGACCAAAACCCAAAAGGAATGCGTGAAACGATATACTTTAAGGACGACGACGAACGTCTTTCCTTTTTGCATGGCAACTATGTCACGTTGACAAACCTTAAGGATTCCGATATCGACCGAATAATCAAAATGCGAATCTCTCCCGTGAATATCTCGGTTCATACGACCGATCCCGAACTTCGTGTTAAAATGATGAACAACCGCTTTGCGGGAGAATGCTTAAGGTATCTCAAAAAGCTTGACGACGCAGGAATAACCATCAATGCCCAGCTTGTTTTGTGCAAGGGCATAAACGACGGAAAAGCACTCACACGCTCGCTTACCGACCTTATAAAGCTTCAAAATATTGATAGCATTGCTCTCGTGCCCTGCGGTCTTACGGGGCATAGAGAAGGCTTATATCTGTTAGAACCCTTTGATAAAGAATCGGCAAGCGAGGTTATCGATACTGCGAACCATTTTGGCGACTATTGCCTTTCGACCCGTGGTATGAGATTGATATATCCGTCCGATGAGTTCTATCTCATTTCAAAGCGTGATATCCCCGATGAAGAATATTACGAGGGCTATCCGCAGATCGAAAACGGTGTCGGAATGATACGAAGCGATAGCGAGGAATTTTTCGAATCCCTTGAAAATATCGACAAATTGGATTATAATAGAAAAGTAAGTATTGCAACGGGCGAAGCGGCGTATGACTTTATATGCTCGCTCGCAACTGCCGCAATGAAAAAATTCCCGAATCTGACCGTAAACGTCTAT
>JAFVXP010000084.1 GCA_017501055.1 Clostridia bacterium
GTCCGCAACATAAAATTTTGTTGTTTCAAATGTCTGTTAAACTACAATAGGATTTTATAAACAACATCACCCATAATGTTTTCCATAATTCCAACGTAACGGACAGTCGAGGACGATAAGTCCCTACAGTAGGGTAAAATAAAACCAACACAAACAACAAATTTTTATGTATCACGGGAATGGCGTAGGAATTTGAAATATGCCCACACCGTGACAATAAAAAAGTATCACGGGAAGAAGGTTTAAAATCTGAATCAACCTACACCGTGAAGATAAAAAAGTATCACGGGGACGACGCAGAAATTATAAACCCAACCAACACCGTGACAATGAAAAAACCTACACCGTGAAGATAAAAAAAGAGAAAAACTTTTTCAAAAGTTTTCCTCTCGTATAAAGAAGATAAAGAAAACAAAAAAATGAGATATATTCAACTTGAAAAAGGCGAGAGTATCGACACGAAAGATATTGTAGGCTTCTTCGATATCGAGAGTGCGAGCATATCGCCGAACACAAAAGAAATATTCCGCCGTAAGGAAGAGGAAACGGGCGTTGTGAACGTTTCGAACGACCTGCCGAAGAGCTTTCTTCTCTGCGACGGCGAATTTACGGACACGATATATATCAGCGGACTTTCGACAGAGAGTATCCGCAAACGACTTGAATCTGAGAAAGGAATGAAAACGTTTTGGAAGAAATAAGAAACGCAAATCCTGAAAATAACTATGGTGACAGCCAAATACAGGTCTTGGAAGGTCTGGAGGCGGTAAGAAAGCGTCCCGGTATGTATATCGGTACAACGTCTGTTAAGGGTCTTCACCACCTTATAAGCGAAATTGTCGATAACTCTATCGACGAAGCGCTTGCAGGCTATTGTAAGAATATCACCGTAACGCTTCATTCCGACGGAAGCTGTGAAATAACCGACGACGGACGTGGTGTTCCTGCAGGTATCCACCCGACGGTCGGCAAACCCACTCTTGAGGTTATCTATACTATCCTTCACGCCGGCGGTAAGTTCGGCGGCGGCGGTTATAAGATAGCCGGCGGTCTGCACGGTGTCGGTGCATCGGTCGTTAATGCGCTTTCAAAGAGGGTTGAGGTTAGAAACCACCGTGACGGCAAGGGTTATTATATTGCGTTCGAGCGTGGTAATACCGTTGAAGAGTTCCGTGAAACGGGTGATACCGACGTTCACGGTCTTAACGTCAGATTCTGGCCCGACGATACTATCTTTGAAACTGTTGAGTTTGACTATGAGACCGTAAAGACCCGTTTGCGTGAGCAAGCGTTCCTCAACGGCGGTCTTTCGATAACCGTTGCCGACGAGAGGATCGTTGACGCTGATGGTAATATCGAAAGCAAGACCTTCTGCTACGAGGGCGGTATCCGTTCCTTTGTTGAATACCTCAACAAGAAAAAGGGTGCGGAAATGCTCCATAACGACGTAATCTATCTTTCGGGCGAGAAGGGCGATTCTATTGCAGAGATCGCAATGCAGTATAACGATACCTATAACGACGTTATACTTTCCTTCGCAAACAATATGCATACCATCGACGGCGGTACGCATGAGACCGGCTTTAAGGCAGGTATAACGAAGGTACTGAACGATTACGGCAAGAAATACAACATACTTAAGAACGAAGAAAAGCTTACGGGCGAGGACGTCCGTGAAGGCTTGACGGCAATAATCTCGGTTAAGCTTGAGGACGCACAGTTTGAAAGCCAGACCAAGGCAAAGCTTGGTAACAGCGAGATCCGAACCCTTGTTGAAGGTATTGTTTCCGAAAAGCTTTCAGTATATCTTGAAGAAAACCCCGATACGGCAAAGACTGTTATAGAAAAATCGATTTCCGCCGCAAGAGCAAGAGAAGCCGCAAAGAAGGCAAGGGAATTGACAAGAAGAAAGGGTCTTCTTGAATCCAGCTCGCTCCCCGGCAAGCTTGCAGACTGTAACGAAAGACGTATGGAATATACCGAGCTGTATTTGGTGGAAGGGGACTCGGCAGGCGGTACCGCAAAGGATTGCCGTGACAGCCGTTTCCAAGCTATCCTTCCCTTGAGAGGTAAGATATTAAACGTTGAAAAGAACCGTATTGACAGGATATATTCGTCAACGCAGATCATTCCCATAATCCTTGCGCTTGGTACGGGTATCGGCAGTGAGTTTGATATAACAAAGCTCCGCTACGGCAAGATAATCATTATGGCCGATGCCGACGTTGACGGTTCGCATATAAAAACACTTCTTTTGACGTTCTTCTTCCGTCACATGCGTCCCCTTATCGAAGCAGGCCACGTATATTCGGCTATGCCGCCGCTTTATAAGGTATACCGTGGCAAACAGCAGAGATATGCCTTCTCCGACGAGGAAAGAGATATGTATATCGAGGAGCTTGGCGGTAACGCAACGGCAGAAAGATATAAAGGTCTTGGTGAAATGGACCCAGACCAGCTTTGGGACAC
>JAFVXP010000085.1 GCA_017501055.1 Clostridia bacterium
CGAGTGTCCATAACTCAAATCCGTTATGAACACTCGATATGGTTGCGGGGACAGGACTTGAACCTGCGACCTCCGGGTTATGAGCCCGACGAGCTACCATCTGCTCTACCCCGCGATATTGATTTATTTTACGATATTATCGTTTTTTATGATTTGGTGCCGGAAACCGGGCTTGAACCGGTACGAGGGGTTAACCTCACTGGATTTTAAGTCCAGGGCGTCTGCCAATTCCGCCACTCCGGCGTAGTCCGCTCGATTATATTATCACAAACCAAGCTCTATGTCAATACCATTTTCAAAATTGTTCCTATTAATTTTTCGACAATTGACTTTTTACAGGTATTGTTGTATTATGTATATACTATCTGTAAAGGACGGGTTTTATTATGAAATCAAAGGTTTTCTTCACAAGAAGTCTTGAGCCTCAAAAGCTTATAGAGCTTTATAATCTTGTTGGTATTGAGCTTAAAGGCAGGGTTGCCGTTAAGCTTCATTCGGGCGAAGCAGGCAACCAAAATTTTCTCAAGCCTGAATTTTTTGCACCGATGATAAATCACGTTAACGGTACTGCAGTTGAATGCAATACCGCTTACGAGGGTGCAAGAAACACCACGGAAAAGCATCTTAAAACGCTTGACGCACACGGCTGGGGCAAATATTTTGATTACGACCTGCTTGATGCTGACGGACCCGACCTTGTTCTTGATATTCCCGAAGGAAAGCAGATCAAGAAGAACTACATCGGCAAGAATCTTACCAACTATGATTCCATGCTTGTTCTCTCCCACTTCAAGGGTCACCCTATGGGCGGTTTCGGCGGTGCATTGAAGCAGTTATCCATTGGTATTGCTTCCTCCTACGGCAAGGCATATATTCACGGTGCAGGCGAAGTTGAAAAGATCTGGACGGCAGACCACGACAAGTTTCTTGAATCGATGGCTGACGCTTCGAAATCTGTGGTTGATCTATTCAAGGGCAACGTCGTTTACATTAACGTTATGAAAAATATGTCGGTTGACTGTGATTGTTGCGCAAAGGCGGAAGACCCTTGTATTAAGGACATCGGTATGCTTGCCTCCCACGATCCCGTTGCTATCGACAAGGCTTGTCTTGACCTTGTTTATGCTTGCGACGACGAGGGTAAATCGCATCTTATTGAGCGAATTGAATCGAGAAACGGTTCTCTCACGGTGACTGCAGCGGCAGAGCTTGGCGTTGGCAGTATGGATTATGAATTGATTGAGGTTTGATAGATGGATAAATTCACGTGGATACTAATAGTTTATTTCGTAATATTGCTGGTATTCGCCCGTACTCTTTCTGCCTACTCCCCTTCGCTTACGTTTCAATCCACATTTGAACTGAAGAATAAATTTTTGTACTATTTGCTTGTTGACCGTTCCGTCACACGCTACGTCACAAAATCCAAGATCAAGGAAAACGATCAAAAGATTACGTTGGTTGGCGTAATTTTTTACATATTAATTTTGATAGCCATCGTCGCCGCTTCGGTTATACTTTTTGCGCTTCCCGAGGTTATGGGTATAGAGTTCGATTCCGGCAAAATGAGTTTACAAGGAGATACACACAATCAACTTTGTGTATCACTTATGGTTGTTTCCCTATTCTGCGCAGAAATTGCGGCATATTCGTTCAATATGTTTGACGTCGGTCTTGCACATGACCGAAAAGTTTTCAAGGCAATATATATCATATTGGCTGTTATTGGCATTTTGGCATCGATCGGTTGCATCTGCGGAATGTTTTCCGAACTTTCTGAAATTATATTTTCTTAAAAACAAAAAAGACAGTTGGCAAGGTGCTGACTGTCTTTTTTTAATAATGTCACTATTATATTTTCAAACAACCCTTCAGTCAAAACCTGCGGTTTTGACAGCTCCCCGTACACAGGGGAGCCAAACAGCTCCGCAGGTTGTCTGGTCAATAAAAGCTTTTAATAAACTAATTTAACATCAATCTATTCTTTTTAAGTACGTTTACGATAATGGGTATTGCGACAAGCTGTAACGTTATGCCGGGGATACCCTGCAAGACGGTGTGCGCCCAAATGAGCGAAAAGCCGATCTCGCCCTTTGCCATACCGAGGAAGATGAGAACAAACATAACACCGCCCCACATCAATCTTCCGCAGATCATTGCGGTTATCAATGCAAGATAGGTCATAAAGATATTTTTGCCAAGCTTTTTATAAAGCAAGCCGGCAACGAAAGCATAGGTTGCAAGCTCGACAGCCATTGTAACGGCGCTTGGGAACATCTCGGGTCGGGTGAAGATAAGGCTTCTTAATATCGGTGCAGATGCGCCGACCGTTGCACCCCAAAAAGGTCCGCAGACGAAACCGCAGAGGATCACGGGAAGGTGCATTGGGAGAAGCTTTGAGCCGATTTCGGGAATCTGTGAAGTTAAAAAGGGCAAAAGTAAGGCAAGCGACAGAAACATCGCAGAATATAGCATTTTTGCCAAAGAACGATTGGTGCGTCTTGACATAAGGTACCGCCTTCGTGAAATTTTTACACAGTATATCATTTTTTGCAATAACTTTCAATAGGTCAGTATTGAATAATATCAAAAAAAGTGATAGAATAAGGGATATTCATAATACGGAGAAAAAGAATGTTATTCGGAAAGTATTTAAACAAGTATTATCTTAAATATTCGCCCGTTCTCCTTTTTGGTATTTTATCGCTCGTTTTGGTCGATTATATGCAGTTATTCGTACCCGAGCTATACCGAACGGTCATCAACGGCATCAACACGGGTCTTGCGGAGAAGGACGGCGTTACCGTTCCTTTTGATATGGCTTATCTTCTTGACGAGGTCTGCAGACCGCTTATATTCGTTATCCTTGCAATGATACTCGGACGATTCCTTTGGAGAATCTGCTTTTTCGGCTCGGGCATACGCATTGAATCTGCCTTGAGAAGCGAAATGTTCGACCGTTGCAGATTCCTCGACCAGAACTATTATCAGCACAACAAGGTCGGTAATCTTATGTCGCTTTTCACAAACGACCTTGAAACCGTGCAGGACTGCTTTGGTATGGGCATTATGATGTTTTTCGATGCCCTTTTGCTTGGTATTCTTGCATTGATAAAAATGTTCCGGATGGACCCCGTGCTTACGGTTTTTTCGATGATACCGATGGTAATTATGCTTGTCAGTGGTCTTATCGTCGGAAAATATATGACGCTTAAATGGGAGAAAAGGCAGGAGGCGTTCTCTTCCCTCTCGGATTTCTCGCAGGAGAGCTTTGCCGGCATTGCTGTTATAAAGGCCTTTGTTAAGGAAGCAAAAGAGCTTTCCGCTTTCCGCAAGCTTAACGCAAAGAACGAAGTTACGAACGTTGAATATACAAAGCTTTCGGTTAAGCTGAATATCTCCGTCACTCTTCTTATAGAATCGGTTATATGCGTTATCCTCGGTTACGGCGGTTTTCTTGTATACAACGGAAGCTTTAATGCAGGTCAGCTTGTTGAGTTTATAGGCTATTTCAACGCAATAATCTGGCCCGTTATGGCTGTTTCTCAGCTTATTGAAATGCGCTCACGAGGAAAGGCATCGCTTAAGCGTATAAGCGAGCTTCTTGATTCTGTGCCCGAAATGAAGGACAAAGAAAACGTTACTGCGCCCGATGAGATAAAGGGTTCTATTGAATTTAAAAACCTAACGTTCAGATACCCCTCGGGCGAATACGACGTTCTGAACGACGTTTCGTTCACAATAAACGCAGGTGAAAACGTTGGTATTGTGGGCAGAACGGGCTCCGGCAAGACCACCGTTGCAGACCTTATATTAAGGACCTACAACGTGCCCGACGGAAGCGTATTTATTGACGGAAAGGATATTAATTCCATTCCTATCAGAGCTTTAAGAGCAAGTGCGGCATACGTTCCGCAGGACAATTTCCTTTTCAGCGACACTATTGCGGAAAACATTGCGTTTGCATCGGATACAAACGAAGAAACGCTTATTGAAGAAGCGGCAAGGCTTGCCGACGTTCACGACAATATTGCCAACTTCCCCGAAGGCTACAAAACCGTTCTCGGGGAGAGAGGTGTTACCGTTTCGGGCGGTCAGAAACAGAGGATTTCTATTGCAAGAGCCTTGATGAAGGACGCATCGATCCTTATTCTTGACGATTCTGTTTCTGCGGTTGACGTTAAAACAGAGAAGGTTATTCTTGACAACCTTAAAAACACCCGAAAAGGCAAAACGACAATACTTATTGCACACAGAATTACCACCATTGAGAATATGGACAAAATTATATTTATCGACGACGGCCGTGTTATAGATATCGGAACGCATAACGAGCTTTACAACCGCAACACCGAATACAGAAATATGGTTGAGCTTCAGCGTTTGAACGATATTGAAGCAACGATGTGATTGGGAGGGTTTTTGATATGTACGAATTTTTCCCTTTGATTGCCGTCGGTGCGGTTATCGGTGTTATTTCAATAATTTTCATAATTGCTTATGCGTCCATTAAGGACAAAAAAGAGGCTATCGGGTTCGACAGAAATATGAAGGACTCCGAAATAGTCAGACGTTTGCTTGCTTATGCAAAGCCTTATACCAAGAATTTTGTCTTTGTTTTCGTATTGATGATATTCTCCATCTCTTACGATATCATTGCTCCCACGCTTATAGGTAATATCGAAGAGATGATAAAGGGTGAATTTGAATATTCAAGGCTTATTTCCTACATAATCGTCTATGCAGGTATTTTGATCCTTTCGCTTATATGCACCTACGTTCAGTCTATCGTGCTTCAAAAGACGGGACAGAAGATCCTTTCGGCTATACGTGAAGACATTTTCTCGCATATTGAAAGCCTTTCTCACGCTCAATTACACACTATGCCCGTCGGCAAGCTTGTAACAAGAGTTACGAACGATACGAACGCAATTTCGATGATGTTCACGAACATTCTTGTTAACCTTTTCAAGAACGTGTTTATCATCATCGGCGTTGTGGGTGCTATGCTGGTCCTTAATTACGGTCTGACGCTTATGGTGCTTTGCTTTGCACCGTTTATTGTGCTTTTCACCGTTATTTTCAGAAAGTTTTCGAGAAAAGCATACAGAGAAGTTAAGGACGGTACGACGGACATTAACACCTTCCTTTCGGAAAACCTTTCGGGTATGAAGATAATACAGATCTTCAACCGTGAGGACAGGAAGATGGAAGAATTTGAGGGCAAGAACAGCAAATTAAAGTCTGCAAAATACCGTCAGATGTTTGTTTTCGGTATATTCAGACCTCTTGTTTATATGCTGTATATAACCTCTGTTCTCTGTCTTCTCTATCTTGGCGGCAGAGGATATATCAAGAATATCGAGTTCCTCGGTCAGACCATAACAAGCGGTGTTGTCGTTTCGTTCTATATGTATATTACGAAATTCTTCAACCCCATACAAAGCCTTGCAGAGCAGTTTAACTGGCTTCAATCGGCTTTTGCTTCGGCAGAAAAGATATTCACGATATTCGATATTGAACCCGACGTTGTAGATTCCGAAGATGCAATCGAGCTTGACAACGTTAAAGGCGAAATCGAATTTAAAAACGTTTGGTTTGCTTACGAAGGCGAAGAATGGGTGCTTAAGGACGTTTCGTTCAAGGTCAATGCAGGCGAAACGGTTGCCTTCTGCGGTTCGACAGGCTCGGGCAAGACGACCATACTTTCGCTTATCTGCCGAAATTATGACATACAAAAGGGCGAGATATTTGTTGACGGAATTGAGATACGAAAGATAAAGATATCTTCTCTCCGCCGTCATTTCGGTCAGATGCTTCAAGACGTATTCCTATTCTCCGGCACGATACGCTCCAACATACTTTTGAGGTCGGAGGGTATTGATGACGATGCTGTAATGGAAGCCTGCAGGTACGTTAATGCAGACAAGCTTATTGAAAAGCTCCCGAGAGGGCTTGACGAAGAGGTTAGAGAGAGAGGAAGTAATTTCTCGGCAGGACAGAGACAGCTGCTCTCCTTTGCACGTACCATTATCCACAAGCCCGAAATTATGATTCTTGACGAGGCAACCGCAAACATCGATACCGAAACCGAGGTTTTGATTCAGGACAGCCTTGAAAAGATTATGAAAGCAGGCACCCTGCTTATGGTCGCCCACAGACTTTCTACAATACGAAATGCCGATAAGATAATCTATCTATCCCACGGAAAGATAGTTGAAGAAGGCACGCATACCGAGCTTTTGGAATTGAAGGGTAAATATTACGAGCTTTTCAAGCTCCAACAGGACAAGGCTCAGGTTATGGGCAATAATTAATAATTAAGGAGGTATAAATATTTTGAACGAAACGAAATTGCTTTTGGGATTGATCCGTTCAGAGCTTTTCCCAAAAGAAGATTGCTTGCCCGTCGAAATAGGAGATGACACGCTCAAAATACTTTATAACCTCTCGCAAAAGCATGACGTTACACAGATTCTTGCAAACGTTGTGATAAAAAACAAGCTTACCAAGAATCCCGAAGCAGAAAAGCTTTTAAACAGCAAAAAGATGCTTGCGGTCTGGCGCAGAGAACAGCTTGATTTTGAAGAAAACAGAGTTTACACGCTTTTTGACCGAGAAGGTATTGACTATATCCCTCTTAAGGGTGCGGTGATAAAAAAGCTTTATCCCGAACAATGGATGCGTACAAGCTGCGATATTGATATACTTGTCCGCAAAGATGATATTGAAAAGGCATCGGATCTGCTTAAAGAAAAGCTCTCGTTTACCGACGAAGGACAGCATTTCCACGACCGTTCGTTTATTTCCAAAAATAACGTTCATATCGAGCTTCATTTTTCTTTGGAAGAGCCTTTTGACAAGGCAAACAATATGTTAAGCAAGGTTTGGGACTATGCGGAAAAGAAAGAGGGACACAGATTCGAGCTTAATAACGAATTTCTGATATTCCACACCGTTGCGCACATGCAGGCTCATTTTGCAGGGGGCGGTTGCGGAATTCGGCCGTTTATCGACCTGCGTTTGCTTTCAACAAAGCTTGATTATTCAAAAGAAGTTCTTTACAAAATGCTTGAAGAAGCCGATTCCTTGGTGTTTTTCAAGGCGGTTTTGGACCTTACATCGGTTTGGTTTGACGAAAAAGAACACACAAGCCTTACAGAGGATATGGAATTATATATCACAGAGGGCGGTGCTTTTGGGTCGAGAGCAAACTATTCGGCGGCGGTAAGACACCAGAAGGGCGGTAGACTTGGTTATTTCCTAACCCGTATCTTCCCTCCCGTGTCACAGATGAGATCTATGTTCCCGAAATTAAACGAGCGTCCGATATTGCTTCCCTTTTATTACGTCAAGCGTTGGTTTGGTTTATTTAACGTTAAATGGGCGAAAAACATTTCGCACGAATTTATTAAAAAAGAAAAAGCGGATTCTGTATCCGAAATGATGAAAAAGTTGGGGCTTTAAGCTCCGACTTTTTTCACTTTCCTCCTTGTTTTTGCATATTATGTAAAGACTTTGATGAAAGGAAGATGCCTATGCCGACAGGCAAGATAAGTTTTATTCTACGCACCGCAACGGGTGCTTTGCCTATTAACAACGGTTCTATCACGGTTACAAACCAGATTGGAGAAACGGTCTTTTACGAATTTCTAACTGCCGTAAACAGCGGACTTAGCCGAGAAGCAACTCTCGAAACACCGCCGAGAGATATCTCGCTTGACAGCGGTAACAACGTTCGTCCATACGCCCTATACAACGCATTTATACGTGCGGAGGGCAATTACAGAATGCAGATTTTGGGAATACAGCTTTTTGAAGGTACAACGACCAATCTGCCCATCGACCTTATACCGCTTCCGCAGGGAACTTCTTCCCCCGACGACGTGGATATCATCATAATACGCATACCCGAGCATCTTCTTCAAACGGGAGAGCGTTCCTCCGGCGAGGAATTCCCAACGCTTGAAAACGGACAGACCGAACCGACTTTCAAACAAAGCGCAATACCTGCCGTGAATATCGGCGAAGGAGTTTTTATACCCGAAACAATAACCGTTCATCTCGGCTCTCCCGACGAGGACGCACAAAACGTTACGGTCTCTTTTATAGACTACATAAAAAACGTGGCGAGCAGTGAGATATATCCGACGTGGCCCGAGGAATCCTTAAGAGCAAACATCATTGCTCAAATTTCGCTTGCATTGAACCGAATCTATACCGAATGGTATAGAAGCAGGGGTTATGATTTTGATATTACAAACTCAACGGCTTTCGACCAAGCATTCGTCTACGGACGAAACCTTTTTGATGAAACGAGCGTTATAGTTGACGATATTTTTAATAATTATCTTGTACGCCCCAACGCAGTAGAACCGCTTTTTGCTTCCTATTGCAACGGCACTACGACAACATGTGCAGGTCTTTCACAATGGGGCACGGTTGCACTTGCACAAGGAGGACAGAACAGCGAGGAGATTCTTGGGTTTTATTACGGCAACGTTATAATTACCGAAACGAACGATATTCGTGAGCCCGAGGAATCCTATCCCGGTTCGCCCTTATCTTCGGGAAGTACGGGCGAGGACGTTCGTATTATTCAGGAACAGCTTAACCGTATTGCAATTAATTTTCCACAGTTACCTTTGATAGCGGTAAACAGTATTTACGACCAATCGACGGTCAACACAGTCAGGGAATTTCAGCGTCTTTTCATTCTTCCGATAACCGGTGTTGTCGATAAGGCAACTTGGTACAGAATATCGCAGATATACGCATCGGTAAAGCGTCTTTCGGAGATAACGAGCGAGGGGCAAAGAGCATCTTACAATCAACAGCTTTATCCGGGTTCGCCGATACAAAGGTCATCAAGAGGCTCGGAGGTGCAGGAGATCCAATTCTATTTGCAAAGAATTGCAAGGTTTAATCCCGTGGTTGAAAGTCCCGAGCTTGACGGTATCTTCGGACGTTCTACGGAAAGTGCGGTTATAAGCTTTCAGAACGCATATAGGCTTAGTCCGACGGGAATCGTTGATGAAACGGTTTGGAACAGGCTCGTCGAGGTCTACAACGGAACTCTTGACAACGTTGACGAGCCGCAGAACACCCTGACTCCCGTGCCATATCCGGGATATATCATCGCACCCGAATCGAGAGGTGAATACCCAAGATATATTCAGCAGGCATTGAACATTATTAACAACGTATTTCTTACCGTACCCGAGCTTGACGAGGACGGTATTTTCGGCACGCAAACACAATCTGCCGTGAACGCTTTTGCACTTCTTTTTGGGTATCCGCAAAACGGAAATATTGACGAACGGTTATGGAACAAGATCAACCAAATTCTCTCCGTAGTTCAAAATAATTGCATTTTCGCAAGCGGTGACAGCGAAGGAACTCTGCCCTTTCCGGGCACAACGCTTACTGTCGGAAGTATTGGAGAAAGCGTCAGATATATTCAAACACGAATTAATACGATAAACACGGCAATACCGTATATTTCAAGTCTTGATGTTGACGGAAATTACGGTTCGCTCACGGCGGACAGCGTTTTAAGGCTTCAGAATGTGTTCGGTCTTACCGAAAACGGAAATACCGACGAAACGACCTGGCTTTTGATAAACTATATTTATACCGCAATAATCAACGGTTGTCTGCCGACGGAAAATACACCCGTTTTTGCTCGCAAAGAAGAAACAAACGACGAAGAAATACACGTTAGCATCTCGGTTCTTAAGGAGCTTATGAAGAAGAACGGTATTAACGTCGGTTCGGGCCCGATATTCGGTATTAAAAGCAGACGTGCGCTTGCAAAATGGCAGTCGCTCAACGGCATTGAGCCGACAGGACTTCCTGATAAGCAAACGAGAGAATTATTGTGTAAAAAATATTAGGATTTTATTAAATTTCCATTCTTTTATTGACAATTATAAGGGTCGATAGTATACTCATATATTGGTAAATTATATTTATATAAAAA
>JAFVXP010000005.1 GCA_017501055.1 Clostridia bacterium
ATAAAATCACCCCAACAAGTCTATCGACTTCTCGGGGACCCCGATAAAAATTAAGACCACCGAATTTTCGGTGGTCTTGTTTTTATGGGGTCCCCGCAAAACCGTGTGTTTTGTGGGGTGAGTGTCGGGGGTATTTATTTATTAAGCTCTTCCAAAAGATAGGGGACAGCTGTTTCAAATTTAACACCGTATTTGTGGCTGTCGTCGCCAACGGTGTTTTCAATGCAACGCAGAGTGTAATTAGCGGCAACACGTGCAGATTCATATTCGGTTTTGCCTCTGAGGAGTGCACCCGAGAAAGCACTTGCAAAAACGTCGCCCGTACCGTGACTTCCCACAGGGAGCTTTTTGTGACGGTAGTATTCAACCTTTTCGCCCGTTTTGACTATAACACCCGTTGTTTCGCTGTCGTACGTAACGCCCGTGAGGATAACGTTGGGCATACCTGCTTTTTCAAGCGCATTAAGTACTTCGGTAACGTAGCCTTCGTCATAGCTTTCTTTGTATTCCAAGCCCGTCATAAAGCAAGCCTCGGTTATGTTGGGAAGAACCACGTCTGCTTCCTTGCAAAGCCTTGTCATAGCGGCGGCATATTTATCGTCAAAGCCGTAATAAAGGTTACCGTTGTCCGCCATTGCAGGGTCAACTATCTTAACACAGTTGGGACGGGAAAGTGTTCTGAAAATATCAGTCACCATATCGATCTGACGCTCGCTTCCAAGATAACCCGTGTAGATAGCGTCAAAATCAATGCCTTCCTTCTTCCAGTGCGCCGCAATGGAAGGAATATCGTCGGTAAGGTCACGGAAGGTAAAGCCCGTAAAACCGCCCGTATGCGTCGAAAGCACTGCAGAGGGAAGTATTACCGTTTCAACACCGCAAGCCGAAAGTATCGGCAATGCAACGGTAAGAGAACATTGTCCAAAGCATGAAATGTCCTGAATGGTTAAAATTCTTTTGTAATCCATAATTAATCTCCTTTTTTATCGTGAAACTTTCTCTACTTAAATAACTCTGTCGAAAGATATCTGTCGCCCGTGTCGGGAAGAAGGACAACAATATTTTTGTTCTCGTTTTCTTCTTTTTTAGCAATCTCAAGTGCCGCATATAACGCCGCACCCGAGGAAATACCCGAAAGAAGCCCCTCTTTTGTGGAAAGCATTCTGCCTGCCTCGTATGCTTCTTCGTCGGACACGGTGATGATCTCATCAATTATATCAACGTCAAGCACTTCGGGAATGAACCCTGCGCCGATGCCCTGCAAATTGTGCTTCCCTGCGGAATTACCCGAGAGAACTGCAGAATTTTTCGGCTCGACAGCAATGATCTTAACGTTTTCACTTTGTTCCTTAAGATATTTGCCTACACCCGTGATAGTACCGCCCGTGCCGACACCTGCAACAAAATAATCGATCTCGCCGTCGGTATCACGCCAAATTTCGGGCCCTGTTGTGAAATAATGCGCCTTTGCGTTTGCGGGATTGGCAAATTGGTCGGGGATAAAACTGCCTTCGATTTCAGCATGAAGCCTTTTTGCTTCTTCAATAGCGCCGTTCATTCCAAGACTTGCGTCTGTAAGAACAAGCTCTGCACCGAAAGCGGAAATGATCTTTTTGCGTTCATCGGACATATTTTCGGGCATAACGATGATAACTCTGTACCCTTTGGGAACAGCAACCGCCGCAAGACCTATACCCGTATTGCCGCTTGTCGGCTCTATAATCGTCGCACCGGGCTTTAAAAGTCCTTTTGTTTCGGCATCACCTATCATTGCTCTTGCAACTCTGTCCTTTGCCGAACCGCCGGGATTGAATGCTTCCGGCTTTGCGATGATGTGAGCCTTAATTTTAAGCTCCCGTTCGATGTTTGTAAGCTCAACAAGCGGTGTGTTTCCGATAAGCTCGCTTGCTGAAGAATAGATGCGTTTCATAATTTAATCAGCCTTTATTTCGTATAGTCTGAACGTTAATTCGTATTTCTTGAAATTATCGTTTTCGTCGTAATAGTTGGGGAAATATTGCTTTTCTTTAATAACCTTTGCGTTTTCCAAGCTATCAAAAAATTCAAGAGTTTCTCTTCCGCAAGCCCAAATTTTTCCGTTGTAATTCTTATAATCGGAAAGCTCCTGCGTGAAAGAAAGGCTATCTCCAAAAAGGGTATAGGTGTCTTCGATAGTCCAACCCCAAGGGTTATAGAAGACCGTATCCTTGTTTTTGAACTTTATCATATAAACGAAGGAATGAAAATCGTTCGTAACGATAATATCTGCTTCGTCGAGGTCAATAAGCTCCGAATATGTTTTGTCCTTGACCTCATAATTTTGCTTCCAAAAGGGAATTGCAAATATAAGGAAACAAATGACAAGAAGCAAAGCGATTATACTTTTAACCCATTTAAAATTTATCTTCGAAAACAGAAAAGCAAAAGCAAATGCCCAAAAGGGAGTGAATAATACCGAATACCTCTGATGATATATCGGGCGGAATACAGAGACTGCAAGAGTAAAAGCAAAAACCGCCAAACAAACAGAAACAGCCAAAAACGGAGCTTTGTACCCCTCTTTTTTCTTTTTATATCCCGAATATAAAGTCCAATATATCAAACTAAAAAGCAATACCGCAAAAATACCGACGATGTAAAACCAAAAAGAGCCTCTTTCGGTATAAAACCGTAACTGCATACCTATAAAGGGGTGCAATACCGTGTCAAACAAAACGTCGGGGAAAATAACCCTGATCCAATTTGCACCGTTTAACGATATTTGGAAAGCAAACACGATAAAACCGGGTAGATACCCAAGAACCTGCGTGTAAGCATCTTTAAACCAATTCTTTGTTTCTTCCTTTTTGATTGCACGAATAAGCGTGAATGCGTTTATCACCGCAACCAGGAAGAAAGCAAAATAATGCGTGTATGCCGAAAGGATAGAGAATATAAGATAAAGAACTCTGTCTTTTTTGCTGTTGGAATTGATATATCTCCAAAGATAGATTCCCGTAAGTGCAAGAAGGAATATACCAAGGGTATACATTCGTATCTGCAATGCATATTTAAGCGTGGAGAAGGAAAAAACAGTCAAGAAACTGAACCAAAATCCAACCCTATCGCCAAAATCCTTGCGTATATGCGTATATCCGAGCAATGTTACCGCAACGGCGAAAATTGCCGAGAATAAACGCAATGCAATAATCCCGTCACCGAAGATATAAGACCAAATCTTTATAACGATATAATAAAGATGCGGATGCACGTCAAACGTAAGACGGCATATCATATCGATCATACCGTTTTCAATGGCGGCAACGGTGAATGCTTCGTCAAACCAAACTCCGTCGATAAACGCACTGACAATGAATATAAGTCCGCCAAAGAGAATGACCAGAATATGCAATACCCGCATCAAGCGGGTATTTTTGTTTATTATCAGAGAAGATGTATGTTGTTCTCTTTGCATATATCAATGTCCTTTTCTTCCCAACGGGAAGACTGAACCTCGCCGATGTGCGCCTTTCTTAGGAAAAACATACACATTCTCGATTGTCCAATACCGCCGCCCATGGTAAGCGGAAGCTTGTTTTCAAGAAGAGCCTTGTGGAAGGGAAGAGAGGAACGGTCTTCACAACCCGATTCCTTAAGCTGCTTTTTAAGAGCCTCTGCATCAACACGGATACCCATAGAAGAAAGCTCGAGAGCAATATCAAGTATAGGATAATAAACGATAATATCGCCGTTTAACGACCAATCGTCATAGTCGGGCGCACGTCCGTCGTGCTTCTTGCCCGATTTAAGCTTACCGCCGATCTGCATTAAGAATATCGCGCCGTGTTTCTTTGCAGCGGCGTATTCACGTTCCTTTGCGGTCATGTTGGGATATTCGTCTTCAAGCTCCTGAGAGGTGATGAAAACGATCTTTTCGGGAAGAAGTCTGCCCAAGAAGGGATAATCGTAGGCAATATATATTTCTGTGTGAATGAGCGCAGTATAGATCTGCTTAACGGCACGCTTCAAAGTATCAAAGCAACGTTGCTGAGCGGTTATGACCTTTTCCCAGTCCCATTGGTCAACGAATACCGAATGGATATTGTCGGTATCCTCGTCACGGCGTATTGCGTTCATATCGGTATAAAGACCCTCACCGGGCTCAAAACCGTATTCGGCAAGCGCCATTCTCTTCCATTTTGCAAGCGAATGAACAATTTCGTTTTCACCCGACATACCGTTAATATCAAAGGAAACGGGACGTTCGGTACCGTTGAGGTTATCGTTAAGACCGCTTTCCGCATCAACGAATAAGGGTGCGGAAACACGGGTTAGATTAAGCTGTATTGCAAGGTCACGCTCGAAAAAGTCCTTAACCTTTTTAATAGCGACTTCGGTCTGTCTGATGTTAAGAGAAGGTTTGTATCCTTCGGGAATTGTAACTGCCATTATATATATCCTCTAAAGATTAGTTTTTTTCAATTTCTTTGTGCTCTTTGTGCTCGCTCATTATTTCAAGTATCTTTTTATACATAAGCAATCCGACAAGGCTGAAAATACCTGTTACGGCAAAAACGAGTATTGCGGCAAGATAGTTTTGTTCTACAATAAATTTACCTCCGATGGTAGAGCTTACAACGGAGGGGATTCTTGCGATAGTTGAGATAACAACAAAATCAATGGTTCTCATTTTTGTAAGACCGAAGAAGAATATCAACGGGTCTTTGGGCGTACCCGGGATAAGATAGAGCAGGAACACGCACCGAGCAAGCTTCTTTTCGCTGTTTATAAAGCGAAGCTCCTGAATCTTCTCTATCGGCACAAAGAGCTCGACAAATTTAAATCCGAACTTCTTAACGAACGCAATAATTATTGCCGAGGCAAGCGCAACGCCGAGAAGACATATCAATGCACCGCCGAACCAACCGAAGCAAAGCCCCATACCAACCTCGACGACCTCGCCCGGTATTGGCGAAACGACAACCTGAAGCACCTGTATGCCGAAAGCAACGAGAATACCGATATTGCCGTAACCTTCTATAAGCGTTTTAAAGTTCGCTGCGGCATTGTCCAACCCCTCTCCGCTTTCAACCGAAAAGAGAATGACCTCTGTCAAATAAGCGCCAAGCCAAACGAAGAGAGCAACCGCAATTATAAGCGAAATAATTGCAACGATTCTTTTGCGTTTTTGTAATTTCTTGTTTTCTGCTTCCGTACGTTCGGAATCAACGGGAAAACGGCTATTCAATTGTTTTGCGTTTTTTTCCTCTTTCATACGGAACCCTTTTTATATAAATATAATTTACCAATATATGAGTATACTATCGACCCTTATAATTGTCAATAAAAGAATGGAAATTTAATAAAATCCTAATATTTTTTACACAATAATTCTCTCGTTTGCTTATCAGGAAGTCCTGTCGGC
>JAFVXP010000086.1 GCA_017501055.1 Clostridia bacterium
AAACAAATCTCCAACCTGTCATTCTGAACGGAATGAATATGAAGTGAAGAATCTCAATCAGTTGTTTCTTATGTCTTTTGACAATTAACTTTCTCGTTATACTGGGTGAGATTCCTCGCAGGCTCGGAATGACAGTTATACTATGTGAGATTCCTCGCAATAACACCCCACGAAACAAGCAGGGGTTCCCTGCAAAACGAAGTTTTGTAGGGCTATTAAGGGGACCCCGATTCGCTCGGAATGACACTTATACTGAACCAGCCTACACCATGAAGATAAAAACGTATCACGGGAATCACGCAGGGATTAAAAACCAACCAAGACCGTGAAAATAAAAAAACCTACACCGTGAAGATAAAAACGTATCACGGGTATGACGTAGAAAACTAAAACACCAACCCACATTGCGACAATGAAAAAAACGTATCACGGGAATCACGCAGAGATTAAAAACCAACCAAGACCGTGAAGATAAAAAAACCGTGAAAATAAAAAAAGAGGTAAATTATTATGGCATTATCTCCGTTGATGAAACAATATCTCGAGGTCAAGCAAGAACACCCCGATTGTATATTGATGTGCCGTATCGGTGACTTTTACGAAATGTTCTTTGAAGACGCAAAGACCGCCTCACGAGAGCTTGACCTGGTTCTCACGGGCAAGGATTGCGGACTTGAAGAGCGTGCGCCGATGTGCGGTGTACCTCATCACGCCGCCGACGGTTATATTGCAAAGCTCGTTTCACGCGGATACCGTGTTGCGATATGCGAGCAGGTTGAAGACCCTGCAACCGCAAAGGGACTTGTAAAGCGTGACGTTATCCGTATTATAACTCCCGGTACGGTCACGGAGGGCGGTTATCTTGACGAGAAAAAGAATAACTATATCTGCGCCGCATATAACGATGATTTCGGCTGTGGTATTGCTTTTGCAGATATTTCAACGGGCGAGATCAATGCAACGGAGATACTCGGTGATAACGTAACGGCACGCACGCTTTCCGAGGCGGCGGCATACGTCCCAAGCGAGCTTATCTGCCATGACGGATTCCCAAAGGAAACGGGGGCTCTTTTCACTTCACGTTTTAACACTCTTGTTTCGGAATCGGACATTGAATCATTCGGTATAGAAACCGCAAGGGATTCCATCTTCTCAATCTACGGCGAAAACGCAAATACCGAAAGCGAGCATTCTCTCCGTGCTGTCGGGGGATTGCTCTCCTACATAAAAAGAACCCAGAAGATCGATCTGACCTATCTTAAAAAGATCAATTTCTATCTTTGCGATGAATTTATGGGCATCGATTCGGCATCGAGAAGAAATCTTGAAATATCCGAATCTATGCGCGGCAAGCAAAGAAAGGGCTCGCTCCTCTGGGCAATCGACAGAACAAAAACAAGCGCAGGCGCACGTCTTTTGCGCCGTATGCTTGAAAAACCGCTTGTCAACGAAAACTCTATCCGTTTAAGGCTTGAAGCGGTTTCCGAGCTTCACAGTGACGGAGTTTTGCGTAACGAATTGCGTGAGATACTCAAAAACGTCACCGATATCGAACGTCTTACAACAAGACTCGTTTTCGGTACGGCAAACGCACGTGACCTTAAATCGCTTGAAAAGACAATACGTCTTTTCCCGTCGGTCAAGGAGCTTATTAAGAATGCATCTTCCAAAGCGATAAGAAGGATAGATTCAGAGATCGATACCTTAACCGAGGTTGCAACGGCTATCGGAGATACTATTGCCGAAGAGCCCTCTGCACTTCTTAAGGAAGGCGGAATTATCAAGCGTGGCTGTAATGCCGCCGTTGACGAGCTTTTTGATATGGTCACAAACGGAAAAGCTTGGATTGCGAAAATCGAGGAATACGAACGTGAAAAAACGGGAATCAAGACCTTAAAGGTCGGATACAACCGTGTTTTCGGTTATTATATCGAGGTTTCGAAATCGGCTCTTAATCAAGTTCCCGAGGAATATATAAGAAGACAAACGCTTGCAAACGGCGAAAGATTCGTCACTCCCGAGCTTAAGGAAACAGAAAGCCGTGTTATCGGTGCAAGGGACAGGCTTTATGCGCTCGAATACGAGCTTTTCGTTTCATTGCGTGATTTTGTTCTTCAATCGCTTGACAAAATAAAGCTTGCGGCGAACGCACTTGCCGAGCTTGACGTATATTGCTCGAACGCAGAGGTTGCAAGAGAGCAGGGATACGTCTGTCCCGAAATTGACCGTTCGGACAAGATAAATATTAAAAACTGCCGTCACCCCGTTGTCGAACGCTTCCTCGACGGAAGCTATTTCGTCCCCAACGATTGTATGCTTGACTGCGGTGCAAACCGAATGATGCTTATAACGGGCCCGAATATGGCAGGTAAATCTACGTATATGCGTCAGGTTGCGCTTTGCGTTATCCTTGCGCAATCGGGTTGCTTCATTCCTGCAACAGAAGCAAGGATAGGTATTGTTGACAGGGTCTTCACCCGTGTCGGCGCATCGGACGACCTTGCTTCGGGTAATTCCACCTTTATGCTGGAGATGAACGAGGTTGCGGATATTCTTAAGAATGCAACCAAAAACAGCCTTATCATCTATGACGAGATAGGCAGAGGTACATCGACCTACGACGGTATGAGCATTGCACGTGCCGTTGTTGAATATACGGCAAAGAAAATCGGTGCAAAAACACTTTTTGCAACCCACTATCACGAATTAACTGCGCTTGAGGGCGAGACCGACGGCGTTGTAAACTATAATATTGCGGCAAAAAAACGCGGGAACGACGTTGTGTTCCTGAGAAAGATAATCAAGGGTGCCGCCGACGACAGCTACGGTATAGAGGTAGCACATCTTGCAGGTGTGCCCGAAACGGTGGTAAACCGTGCAAAGCAGGTTCTTGCAAGCCTTACGGAGAATGATTCAAGACCCCGCAAGGCTAATACCGTTGCCGAAAACGATAATATCAGCTTTGAATCTATTTCGGAAAACCGTGTTATCGAACGTATAAAAGACCTTGATATAAATACTTTGACTCCGTACGAAGCGATATCCGTTTTGTACGAGCTTAAAAAGGAGTTGGATTAATTGGGCAGAATAAATATTCTTGATGCGCAAACGGCGAACCTTATCGCCGCAGGCGAGGTTGTCGAAAGACCTTCGTCTGCCGTAAAAGAATTGCTCGAAAATTCAATAGATGCAGGCGCAAAAAATATTACGCTTGAAATTAAAAACGGCGGCAGAAGCTATATCCGTGTTACCGACGACGGTTGCGGTTTTCTGCGTGAGGATATCCCAAAAGCGCTCCTCCGCCATGCAACAAGCAAGATTGAATGCGGTGACGATATTTCGGGTATACGTTCTCTCGGCTTCCGTGGAGAGGCTTTGGCGGCAATCGGGTCTGTATCAAAGCTTGAAATTATAACCAAGAGCAGAGAAGAAAATATCGGCTCTCGCCTTACTGCCGACGAAGACGGTATTGTTATGGAAGATGCAGGCGTACCCGACGGAACCACCGTCGTTATGCGTGATATATTCTACAATACCCCTGCAAGACAGAAGTTTTTAAAGCGTGACGGTACGGAAGCCGCCTCTTGTGTTTCTGCGGCGGAAAGACTTGCCTTGTCACACCCCGAAATATCCTTTTCGGTCATCAACGACGGGGAACGCAAGTTTAAAACTTCGGGCGACGGAGAGCTCTATCCTGCCGTTTACGACGTGTTCGGCAGAGAATTTGCAAGATCGCTTATAGAGATAGATTACAGCCTTATGGGTATTAACGTAAAGGGATTTATCACCCGTCCCGATGCAGTTCGCGGCAGCCGTGCAATGCAAACGATGTTTGTCAACGGCAGATACGTTAAAAGCAAGACGGTTCAAGCCGCACTTGAAGAAGGATTCCGTTCCTTCATTCCGAGAGGGAAATATCCCGGCTGTGTGATTTTTGTCGAGCTTGATCCCATTCTTACCGACGTTAACGTTCACCCTGCAAAGACGGAGATCAAGTTTGCGTCCGAACGTGACGTGTTCCGTGCAGTTTATTATGCCGTGAAGTCTGCTCTCGAAGCCGAGCCGGAAGAAAATCTTCTCCCGAACGATACGGCAGAAAAGATTATAGAAGCTAATACCGTTCCCGAAACGAAAAACAGCCTTTTGGAAGAAAACCTAAAAAAGCTTGAAAGCTTTGCAACTCCCGTTCCAAAAACCGAACGTATCGTTTCGGAAACGTTAATACCGCCTATTGAGCAAGAAAACAAGAAGATAACCTTCAAAGCAGACATCGGCATTGACGATCTGATTGCTCCCCCTGCGGATTTTGTCCTTAACGACAGCGATCCCATTAAAGAACCGGAAGAGCTTATCATCGACGAGCCGGTTCAGCAGACTATTGCTCCCCAAGCACCCTCTTGGAGAATGATAGGTCAGGCTTACGATTCCTATATCTTCGTTGAAACAGAGGAAAACGTTCTTATTATAGATAAGCACGCCGCACACGAGCGTGTCCTTTATGAAAGGCTTGCCGCAAACAAAGAGCTTCATATCCAAGAGCTTCTTTCGGGTGTCCCGATAGCTCTCGGCAGAGAACAATCGGCAATACTTCTTGAAAATGCGGATTTCCTTGAAGAAAAGGGCTTCAGAATCGAGGATTTCGGAGAGGGAAGCATAATCGTGCGTACCGTTCCGATGGCATTGATGAATCTTAAAGGTCTTTCGGCAATACTCGAGGACTTTGCACGCACGCTTTCCGACGGAAACGGACTTTCCTTTGCAGAGCGTTGCGACAGAGCACTTTATACCGTTGCTTGCAAGGCGGCGCTCAAGGCAAGAGTAAAAAACAGCCCCGAGGACGATGAAAACGTTGTGAAAATGCTTGCCGACAACCCAAATCTTCGTTATTGCCCTCACGGCAGACCGTTTATTAAAAAGCTCCCCAAAAGGGATATAGAAAAATATTTTGACAGGTGAAAGATATGAGCTTCACTATACATAAGACCTGCGGTAATGCCCGCACGGGTACATTCAAAACCGTTCACGGTGATATTCAGACCCCCGTTTTTATGAACGTCGGCACGAGTGCCGCAATAAAGGGTGGTATCTCGACGGGCGATCTAAAGCATATCGGCTGTCAGGTCGAGCTTTCGAACACCTACCACCTCCACGTTCGTCCGGGTGAGGATATTGTTTATCAGCTTGGCGGTATTCATAAATTCTTTAATTGGGACAAGCCCGTTCTTACCGACAGCGGCGGACTTCAGGTGTTCTCGCTTGCAAAGCTCCGCAATATAACCGAGGACGGCGTAACCTTCCAATCGCACATGGACGGCGCAAAGATATTTATGAGCCCCGAGGTGAGCATGCAGATTCAATCAAAGCTTGCGTCAACGATAGCAATGGCTTTTGACGAATGTCCCTCCTCGGTTGCCGACAAAAGATATATAAACAACTCCGTTGACAGAACCACACGCTGGCTCTACCGTTGCAAGGCGGAAATGGAACGTCTTAATTCTCTCCCCGAAACGATAAATAAGGACCAGCTCCTCTTCGGTATCGGTCAGGGCGGTGTTTATGAGGATATCCGTGTAAGACATATTCAGGAGATCGCAAAGCTCGACCTTCCCGGTTATGCCGTAGGCGGTCTTGCCGTTGGTGAAACAGCCGAGGAAATGTATAGGGTGCTTGATGCGGTATTGCCCTTTTATCCCACCGAAAAGCCAAGATATCTTATGGGTGTCGGCACACCCGTTAATATCCTTGAGGCGGTTGACAGAGGTATTGACTTCTTCGATTGCGTAATGCCTTCCCGTAACGCACGCCACGGCAACCTCTTTACAAGCGACGGCATTATGAACCTGAATAACAACAAATATCTCCTCGATTCCCGTCCTATCGACGAAAAATGCGATTGTCCCGTTTGCAAGACCTATACGAGAGCATATATCCGTCACCTCTTCAAGGCAAGAGAGCTTTTGGGTATGCGCCTATGCGTTATTCATAACCTTTATTTCTATAATAAGCTTATGGAAAAGATACGCAACGCAATTATGGAAGGAAATTGGAAATCCTTTAAGGAAGAACAGGTCTATATGCTCGGCAAGAGAGCAGAATAAAAAAAGAGCAAGAAAAGAAGTTATCCTTCTGTTCTTGCTCTTTTTTTATTCACTTGTTTTGTGGGATACAATAAAAATTTCATAAAAATCGGCGACATGTGCGTCGATTTTTATACCTCTGAACATTGCGAGTGTCGAATGCCGTTACGGTATGAGGCACGAGGTGCGAACGAACAATGTTCCAAACCCATTGAAAACCGTGTGTTTTCAATGGAGAGCGATAGCGACTTCGGGGCATCAATCGCAACAAGGGTCAGCTTTTTTAGCAGGCTTCTTTGCTTCGGGTGCAGGCTTTGTTACGTCGCCCAAGCCCGTGGTTTCGGAGAACAACACGTTCGATTTCGTCATATCAACGGCATCGGTCGGAACGATGATCTTCGAAGCCTTGCCGTCTGCC
>JAFVXP010000087.1 GCA_017501055.1 Clostridia bacterium
GAAGGCAATATCGACTTTTTAAAGGAAAACCTTTCACCCTACGGTGTTGAATTTATAACTCCGAAGGCAGTTATGTCCGACAATACCCCTATAAGCTCCACGATGATAAGAAATGCCGTTTCAAACGGCGATTTTACACTTGCCAATAGCTTGCTTGGGCACGAATTTTCCTTCAAAGCGGAAATAATAAGCGGACGGCATCTCGGCAGAACGCTTGGGTTCCCTACAATAAACCAAAAGTTCCCCAAAACGCTTGTCGTTCCCAAATTCGGGGTATATGCAGTAAGAGTTTTGCTGTGCGGCAAAGAATATAACGGCGTTGCCAATTTCGGAATCAAACCTACGATAGCAAGCGATACCGAACCTATTTGCGAAACCTATATTTTCGATTACAGCGGTGATTGCTACGGCGAGACTGCACAAATATCCTTTGTTTCTATGATAAGAGAAGAAAAGAAGTTTTCCTCTCTTGAAGAGCTTGCGATGCAGGTGGAACGTGATAAGTCTTCCGCTTTAACAATCCTTTCAAAAGGAGACTGATATTATGAAAATAACACGCATAATTGCATTTTTGCTTGCGTTTTTAATAGCAATACCTCTCTGCCTTACCGCTTTCGCAGAGGAAGAAAGCAAAGCCGAGATTCCCGATAATCCCGGAATAACCTCCAATAACGCTGTCGTTGCCTATTCTATCGACGACGACCAATTTCTCTATTCAAACCGTCTTGACGAGCGTGTTGCGCCAACTGTTATAACAAAGCTTGTAACCTGTATGGTCGTTTCCGATATTCTTAAGGAACGTGGATTGAAATCGTCTGACGTAATGGTGAAGGTAGAGCAATCTGCACTGGATAACCTTCCGAACTTTATCGATGCACGTGTTCCCACAATGGGCTTGAAGGTTGGAAACGAATATACCGCAAAGGACCTTCTTTCCGCAACGCTCGTTGCCTGTGCGCACGACTCTGCATCGGTGCTTGCCTATTATTTCGGAGAGAAATATCTCGGCGGTATAGGCGAATTTATAAAACGTATGAACCAAAAGGTAGAATCGCTTGGGCTTACGAATACAAATTTCGTCAACCCCGTCGGTATTGATTCTCCCAACCAATACACGACCCCACGTGAAGCAACGCTTATTGCCGCAGCGTTTTATAAATATAACGAGCTTGCAAACCTTTCCAACGTAGAATCCTTTCTTTTCAACGGAAAATCGACGGTACGCAGCAAGAACTATCTTAAGAGCAACTATTACGTGAACGGATTCCTCAATAAAAACGCAATCGGATTTATCGCAGGCCAGCTTGATAAAAACGGAAACTATTGCCTTGTAACCGCAAGCCAAAAAGAGGGAAGAACCTATATTTTCGTCGTTATGTGTGCAAGCGGTATGGTCGTCACACGTGACGAGGAAGACAAGGTCGTGTATTCCTTTACCGAGGGTAACGCTTATGACGATATAAACAAGCTTATCAACTGGACAAGAAATTCCTTCAAGCTTATCACCGTTGCAACCACTGATAAGATAGTCGGTGAATTGCGTGTCAATTTCGGAAGCTCCTCCGACCACGTTATGATAGTTCCCGAGAAGGACGTTGAAAAGCTTGTGCTTGACGTTGAAGGCGGAACTCTCGAAACAAAGCTCGTTTACGATAGCAACAAGGTCTATAAAAAAGAGTTTAACGGCAAGGAATATGATACTATCGATGCACCTGTAACCCATAACCAAAAGGTCGGCACGATCGTATACAGCTATAACGGAAAAGAGATCGCAACCGTTGCCGCCGTTACGAAGGAAGGTATAGAAGCCGATAACGTAAAGGCATCGTTGAACGGCGCAAAGGATTTTCTTTTCGGCAGTGTTATGAAAACGGTGTTGTATATCGTCGGCGGTATTATAGTTCTTTACGTTGTCATAAGCATCGTTCTTGCAACAAGACGCGGGGTTAAACGTATTAAGAATCCCAGGAAAAAGCAAAAAACCGTGAAAACGGTGAAAAAGCAGGATAAAAAGAGTGATACAAGGGATTTTTGATAATTATGAATAAATTATTAAATTTTCGTGTTTGTATTGAAATTTATTAATCGGTGTGGTAATATTTAGTTTAGCGTCTAAAGACGTGATATTGGTATTGAAAGGAAATAATTTAAAATGACACTTGAATACATTCTCGGCGGAATCCTTGGCGTTCTCGCAATAGTACTTATCATTCTTATCGGCAAACAGCAGGGTAAGCGCCACGGTCTCGGCAATTCTATCGCAGGTCAGGGTGCTTCTGAATCCTACCTTATGAAGAACAACATCGGCGGCAAGAACAAGTCCTATCAGAAATGGACTCTTATCGTTGCTATCGTGTTCGTTGTTCTCGTTCTTGCTCTTTATATCGTAGGTTCTATCGAACCCACAAGCAATCCTACGGGCACAACCTCTACAACTCCCAACACCAACACCACCAACACAACCTCCAACACAACTTCCGAAACCGTTTCTGATACTGTTTCCGACGTTGTTTCCGACGTTGTATCCGATACCGCTTCTGCAGACGTATCCGAAACCGTTTCTAAATAAGAATAAGTAAATCACCCCGCAAAAAGAAGCCGAAGCATTGCTTCGGCTTTGTTTGTTTTCGTGGTCCCCAAAAGTCGTTAGACTTTAGGGGTAATTAGGGATAATTCAGGATAATTTTGGTGATAGAATGGAATATAAAGATATACACGCTTGGAATAATATCATCTTCGAACGTTTGTCGCTTCTTTTGAATAATAAGCCGGATTTTATAACAGAAGAAATGATAACCGAATTGACAGAGAATTTCGGTCTTTCGCAAACAGAATCCTTTTCACTTCTTCTCTGTGCGGCACTTGGCTTTGATACAGAAATTGAAAACGACAAAAAGCTTTGGTCGGCGTATGCACCCTTTATGATACACCACCTTGACGAATCCCTTTTCACGTCCGATCCGTATTATTCCGCAATCCGCTTGAATAACGGTAAAAGGCTTGGAAATTGGGAGCTTCGAGAGGATACTCTTGCTCCGTATACAGCGTTCGTCTGCGATGACCCCTTGGTTCTTCCCGACGGAAGGATAATACCGCAGATCGGCTTTTTCGATCGCGAATTCCGTTTTTTAAGCGTTCTTCAAAACGAAAGAGAATGGATGACAATGATGCCAAACGAGCTTGTAACCCAGCGTGAACCGATAAAATGTGCAAGTGGCAGGGTTGCAACCTACGGCTTGGGATTGGGCTATTTTGCCTTTATGTGCGCAAGGAAGGAAACGGTTGAAAGCGTAACAATTGTTGAACGTGACGAAAGTGTAATATCGCTTTTCAAAGAGCTTATATTGCCGATGTTTGTCAATAAGGAAAAAATCAAAATCGTCAATGCCGATGCCTTCGATTTTGCGGAAAATATTGCCCCGAAGGAAAATTTCGACTATATCTTTGCAGATATATGGCACGACCCTTCCGACGGCGTGGATATGTATAAACGCTTCAAAACTCTCGAACACCTCTGCCCGAATACAAAATTCGATTATTGGATAGAAAAGACCTTAAAACTTTATATGTAAATAATCCCCCAAGAAGTCTAATTACTTCTCGGGGACCCCGACAAAAAATGCTTCGTGTTTTTAGCACGAAGCATTTTTGTTTGTATATTAAATTCCGCGTCTGTTATAAAGACCTGCGTAAATACCGTTTGCGTTCAAAAGCTCGTCGTGAGTACCACGCTCGGCAATACCCTCGCTCGTCATAACGAGTATTTCATCGGCATTCTGTATTGTAGAAAGTCTGTGTGCGACCACAATAACAGTTCTGCCTTTTGCAAGCTCCTCAAGCGAAGCTTGGATCTGCATTTCCGTGACGTTGTCAAGTGCACTCGTTGCCTCGTCAAGAATAAGTATCGGAGGGTTTTTAAGGAACACTCTCGCAATGGAAATCCTCTGCTTCTGACCGCCAGAAAGGTTAATACCTCTTTCACCGACGACTGTGTCATAGCCCTTTTCGAGATTCATAATATAATCGTGGATATTAGCCTTCTTCGCCGCCTCGATAATCTCCTCTTCGGTTGCATCAAGGTTGCCGTATGCAATATTTTCACGGACAGTACCCGAGAAAAGGAATACGTCCTGCGCAACGATACCAATGTTTTTGCGGAGCGAATAACGGGTTATATCGGTTATATCGTGACCGTCAATGGTAATTTTACCGCCGTCAAGCTCGTAAAAACGGGGAATGAGGTTACAAAGAGTCGTCTTACCGCCGCCCGAAGGACCGACAAGCGCAACCGTCTTGCCCTGCTCAATGCTGAGCGAAAGCGATTTTAAAACACCCTTTCCCGTGTCGCCGGTGGGATAGCTGAAGCTTACGTCGTCAAAAATAATGTCACCCTTAATGTCGTCAAGCGTGATTGCGTTCTCGGAATCGGTTTCGATGGGCTGTTCAATGATTTCACGGAATCTCGCAAACCCCGTCATACCGTTTTGAAGCTGTTCAAAAAGCGAAATGAAACGGTTGATAGGCTTCAAAAGCATAGCCATATAGAGTATAAACGCCGCAAATTCACCGCTGTCGATGGAGAAAGCACCCGTCGGGTCGCCGTATCCGTTATAGAAGAAGATACCGCCTGCGACGAGAGCCGCAAGATAGAGAAAATCGGTGAAGAAGGTCATAACCGAATGGAACTGCCCCATAGCCTTGTAGGCGTGTCCACGTGCGATCTTGAACCTTTCGTTTGCATCGTCAAACTTTCTGTTTTCGTGGTTTTCGCTGGTATATGCACGAGAAACACGAATACCCGAAATTGCCGTTTCGACGTTAGCGTTGATCTGTGCAACCTCTTCACGGGTTCTTTTAAATGCGTCCTTCATACGTCTTCTCATCAATACCGAGAAAAGAACGACAAAGGGGATTAACGCATAAATAATAACGGTAAGCCAAACATTTATCGTCGAAAGAGCAATAAACGAACCGATGAACATTATTATTGATAGGAAAAGGTCTTCCGGCCCGTGATGTGCAAGCTCCGAAACGTCCATAAGGTCGTTTATAAGACGTGACATGACCGTACCCGTCTTGTTCTCGTCAAAGAAAGAGAAGGGAAGCTTTTGAAGGTGACGGAACATATCCTTTCGCATATCACCCTGCAATCGAACACCAACAACGTGTCCCCAATAGGAAACGAAATAGTTTAGCCCCATTTTTGCAAGATAAAGCACCAAAACCACCGCCGACCAAGTAAGCACAAGCCTTAAATTGCGGTTGGGAACGTAATCATTAATAATGTTTTTGGTAATAAGCGGATAGAAAAGGTCGGTAAGTGCTATCAAAAAGGAACAGCACATATCAAAGAAGAAGAGCTTCTTGTGCGGTCTGTAATACTTAATAAACTCTCTGATCATTTTTTCTCCTTCTGTCATAGATAGCTTCGGCAACGATAACGATTATAAACACCAATACAGCCGTGCCGATACCTGCAAAAACGTCAAGAACCGAATGTTGCTTGATAAACACCGTGGAAAGCGAGATCATAACCGCCCATATTCCCGAAAATGCTTTAAAAATATAGTTTTTCTTAAAAAACTTACTCTTTATCACCGCAAAGAACATAGCAAACGAAACCGAAACGTGCATAGAGGGCATAACGTTTCTCGGGGGTGAATCGGCAGCATAGATAAGCTTAACAAAGAAGGTTGCAATATTCTCTCTGCCAAGCGTTTCAAAGTTCGGACGGAGGGCAATATCAATACCGTTCGGTACCAGCGTGCAGAATATCATCGGAAGCACCATACAGCCTATAATAAGCCCGTTCACACGGTAGAATTCACGCCTGCCCCGGAAAATAGAGAATATAGTCAAGCCTGCAATGCAGAGATACCAAGACACGTATGGAATGATGAACCATTCGCAAAAGGGAATCTTCGCATCAAGCGGACTTTCGATCAAAAGCACCTGCGAATCTGCAGTAATAATACGTATTGCCTCGTAAAGAAGCCCGTGAAACGGCCAATATAAAAGCCATAGACAATATCTGTTGTTTTTTATGTAATCAATAAGCTTTTTCATATAAATAACCTCACAAGCCGTATTCTATCACCTTTCGACGTATTTTGCAATAAAAAAGACATAAAAAACGGACTCAATCGAGTCCGTTTTGTTTTCAATCGAGAGCGTCAGCGACCAGGTGCGTAGCAGAATAGGTAAAAAAGAACGACATCATTCGATGTCGTTCTTTATATACAATAAATTTCATACAAATCGGCGACATGTGCGTCGATTTGTATACCTATGATGTTCGAGAATTCGGACAAGACCGAAGGTCGCGCACGAATTCTGCGCGAGCGAACGGACATCTAAATCCGATTGAAAACTTGTTTTCAATCGAGAGCGTCAGCGACCAAGTGCGTAGCAGAATGATGCAGAATGAGCGAACAGAACCCGAAGCTGTAGAAATCTACTGCAAGCGGTTCTGTTCGTTCATAGCACAAAAAATACAATAATAAAAACGATAAAAGGCATCGTTAGATGCCTTTTATTTCTGCTAAATCCTGATAAAAAACTTTTTTGTGCGTTCTGCGTTATTATGCTTAGAACTAATTAGAATTTATTAACTTTCTTCTGGAAATATGCCTTAGGATGCTGGCAAACGGGGCACATTTCGGGAGCCTTCTTACCAACGTGAACGTGACCGCAGTTGGTGCAGATCCACATGCAAACTTCATCGGAAATGAAGATCTCTTCCTTGCCGAGCTTGTCGAGAAGTGCACGGTATCTTTCTTCGTGTTCCTTTTCGATCTTACCTACTGCTTCAAAGAGATATGCAATCTTGTCAAAGCCTTCTTCCTTTGCGGTCTTTGCAAATTCTGCATACATTTCGGTCCATTCATAGTTTTCGCCTTCTGCTGCATCGAGAAGGTTGGTCATGGTGTCCGGAACCTTACCGTCGTGAAGGAGCTTGAACCAAAGCTTTGCGTGTTCCTTTTCGTTGCCTGCGGTTTCTTCAAAAATGTCTGCAATAAGGGTATAGCCTGCTTTTTTAGCTTCGCTTGCATAGTAGGTATACTTGTTGCGAGCCTGCGATTCGCCTGCGAACGCTGTCATAAGATTCTGTTCTGTTTTGCTGCCTTTGAGTTCCATTGTTGTGTTCTCCTTTTATTGTAAATTTTTATTTTTGCAATTCGGGCAAAGCCCGTAAAAAACCGTTTCCTGACGGGCTATCGAAAAACCGCTTTCGTTTTCGATATTCCGCTTTAAAGCATCGTTGACGTCATTAAAAAAATAATCCTCAAACCTTCCGCAACCGTCACAGCAGAGATGATAATGCGGACTTGTATCACCGTCAAACCTATCGGGAGAATTATTGACCGAAATACGTCTGATAATACCGCTTTCGGCAAGACGGTTAAGATTGCGGTATACGGTTGCAAGACTAATGTCGGGACAGGTATTTATAAGCATTGCGTGAACACCGTCTGCCGTCGGGTGCGTTTTAACAGACCGCAGGGCAGAAAGTATAAGCGACTTCTGCTTTGTGTTCCTTTCCTTCATAGCTACAACCTCTTATTGATAATTATTATCAATAAGAATATAGCATATCCAAAATCATTTGTCAAGTATCTCTTTACTTTTTCGTTAATGAATGATAAAATAAAGAGGATAAGAAAAAGGAGCTATTTCTATGCCGTTTTTACCGATTTTTCAAAATGAAATAGATTACCAACCTGATTTTGTGATAGTAACGGGTGATGCATACGTAGACCACCCCTCCTTCGGCACGGCGATAATTTCCCGTGTGCTTGAAGCAGAGGGATATTCTGTTGCTATTATACCTCAACCCGATTATAAAAGCAAGAACGATTTTATGCGTTTCGGCCGTCCGAGATTGGCGTTTTTGGTCAATTCGGGTAATATCGACTCGATGGTGGCGCACTATACGGTTTCGAAAAAACGCCGTAACGACGATTATTATTCCCCCGGCGGAAAGATGGGCAACCGCCCCGACAGAGCCGTTATCGTTTATTGTAACCGAATCCGTGAGGCTTTCGGCGACGTACCCATAATAATCGGTGGTCTTGAAGCATCAACACGCCGTTTTGCACATTACGATTATTGGAGCGATTCTGTACGAAGAAGTGTGCTTGTCGATTCACGTGCAGATATGCTGACCTACGGTATGGGCGAAAATATCCTCCGCCGTATCGCATTCCTTCTTGATAAAGGCGTTCCGATAAAGAAGATACGTGACGTTCGAGGAACTTGCTTCCTTGAATCACGTGAATTCAAGCCTCATTTTGAATATGAGGAATGCGGTGAATTTGACGATATAAAGACCGATAAACGTGCATTTGCAAAGGCTTTTAAGGTTCAATCGGATAACCAAGACCATATCTACGGACGTGCAATTCTTGAAGGCTACGGTGAAAAGGTGTTGGTTCAAAATCCTCCGATGCCCCCCTTGACAAGAAAAGAGCTTGATGCGGTCTATTCACTTCCGTATATGCGAACCTACCACCCAAGCTATGATAATCTTGGCGGTGTCCCCGGTATAGAAGAGGTTAAATTTTCTGTAACACATAACCGAGGCTGCTTTGGCGGTTGTAACTTCTGCTCGATAGCCTTTCATCAGGGAAGGACGGTCACATCACGTTCGATCGCTTCCTGCGTTAAAGAAGCCGAGCAGATCGCCGCAATGCCCGATTTCAAGGGATATATCCACGACGTTGGCGGACCGAGCGCAAACTTCCGTACCAACGGGTGCGAAAAAGCAAAGAAGTACGGCGTTTGTAAGGGTAAAAACTGCCTGACACCTTCGGTTTGCAAGAATATGAACGTCGACCATACCGAATATATCGAGCTTTTAAAGGCAATAGAATCGGTCAAGGGCGTTAAAAAGGTGTTTGTCCGTTCGGGCTTACGGTATGACTATATCCTTGCCGATAAGAACCTTAAATTCTTCCGCAAGCTCGTTAACGACCACGTCAGCGGTCACCTTAAAGTCGCTCCCGAGCATTGCTGTAACGACGTGCTTAAGCTTATGGGCAAACCGCCCATTGAGGATTACGATAAATTCAAAGAAAAGTTTGCCGTCTTGACAAAAGAAGCAGGGAAGGAACAGTATATCGTTCCCTATCTTATCTCCTCCCACCCCGGCAGTACGCTCGATTCGGCAATAGAGCTTGCGTTGTATCTTAAACGCAATCATCTTAATCCCGAGCAGGTTCAGGACTTCTATCCAACACCCGGCACGGCTTCAACCTGTATGTTCTATACGGGAATCGACCCTGCAACCGGCAAAAGCGTGTACGTTGCGCGTGATTATTCCGAAAAGCAAATGCAACGTGCTCTGCTTCAGTTTGCCCGTCCTGCGAATGCGCCTATCGTAAGAAAAGCGCTTATAAAGGCAGGCAGGGAAGACCTTATCGGCTTCTCAAAGGATTGCCTTGTCCGCCCCGAAGTTAAAAGAGCATACAACAAAAAACCGAACAAGACTTCAAAACCTCAAAGACCAAAACCGCAAAAACGCACAAAACGAAAATAAATCTCCCAGACAAAAAGAAACGGCTTATCTTTTATGATAAGCCGTTTTTCATTTCATTAACCCGCAGGAACCGCAGGCTCGTCGGGAGTATCGGGTTCGTCGGGATTGTCCGAGCTTTCGGGATTCTCGGGGTCGAGAATATCATCGGGAAGCTCGGGCTCTTCGGGCTGGTAATGCTCAATACAAACTCTGTTTGCAGGCTTGGAGCTTGAGTAGCCGAAGTTTATATCCTCGGGAAGTGCATTCTGGAAGAAGGGAACTGTCTTGCTTGTCGGGTATTCGTAACCGTCGGGAACGTCCATATAAATATATTGTGCGTCACCAACGCTTACCTTGCCGTGAAGCGCACGGTCTTCAAGAGTAAGCTTTCTCAAGCCGACTTCAATAACGTCGGATTCGGGACAAGCGCATCCGTCAAGACAAAGAGCGTTTGTCTTCTTATCGTATTTGACCATAACGTGAACGTCGCAATATTCGGTAGGCACGTCAAGCTTGTTGAACATACC
>JAFVXP010000088.1 GCA_017501055.1 Clostridia bacterium
GAAGTCAAGCGTTCCGAATAACGTCCCGAAGGGACACTTCACGCACGAAGTGCGCTTCACTTCCGAAGGAAACTTCACGTTCCGCAAAGCGGAACACTTAGTTGAAAAGAACCTACATTTGTTTATAAACAAATGTAGGTTCTTTTCTGGAGCTGGTGGAGGGATTTGAACCCTCGGCCTATTGATTACGAATCAATTGCGCTACCCCTGCGCCACACCAGCACAGCACCCACATCAGCAGGCGCGAAGCACATTATATCATCGTTTTTCTAAAATGTCAATAGTCAAAAACATCAGTTTTGTAATTGATTTATGCTTTAATATGTTATATTTATCAAACTTCGGGAACAAGATATTTCTTTTCGTAAAGCATAAGCGCAACAGAATCGAGAATATCGTCGGTTTCTGCACGTACCGTGTGATAATGATAACCGTCGGTAATGCTCATAAGCTCTGACGATTTACCGCTTCTAACACTGTCGATAAAGGATTTTACGCCCTCTTCCGTGTATATGTTCAGAGGTGCACTAATTTTACCGTAAACCTTATGCAATACGTAAACGTCAACGACCGTACCGCCAAGCCCAACGATAGACATAAGCTCGTCAGCAGTGTCTTCTCTTGAATGACGTACCTTGAAAACACGTTCCTTAAGAGGACTTTTCTTTACAAGATAGCCGTGATGTGTGGGAGCGATCTCGTATCCGCTTTCACGAAGGACGGATATGTCCTGAACAATGCTCTGTCTTGAAACACCGAATCTTTCGGCAAGCTCATCACCTGAAATTGCTCTTTGCTCGGATAAGAGCAAGAAAGATATAGCTTTTCTTCTTTCGTCTGCTTTCATAATTCACCTTAAATGGAATGTAAGTTTTTCAAAGAAAGGTCAAGAATGGGGGAGGAGTGTGTCAAAGCACCGCTGGAGATATAGTCAACGCCGATGTCAACAAGTCTTGCAATGTTTTCCTTTGTAACGTTACCGCTGCATTCGGTTTCAGCCTTGCCCTTTGTAAGCTTGACGGCTTCCTTCATATCCTCAACGCTCATATTGTCAAGCATAATAATATCTGCGCCTGCTTCAAGAGCTTCTTTAACCATATCAAGGTTTTCAACCTCAATTTCGATCTTACGAACAAAAGGTGCATATTCTCTTGCCATGTGAATAGCTTCCTTAACACCGCCCGCAGCGCCGATGTGGTTGTCCTTAAGGAGAATACCGTCGCTGAGGTTGTATCTGTGGTTGTATCCACCGCCGAGCTTGACCGCATATTTTTCAAAAATACGCATGTTGGGAGTTGTTTTTCTTGTATCAAGAAGCTTTGTTTTCGTGCCCTTAAGATATTTTGCAATAGAGTTTGTGTATGTAGCAATACCGCTCATTCTCTGGAGATAGTTAAGAGCAGTTCTTTCGCCGGAAAGCAAAACTCGAATGTCACCTTTAATAACGGCAAGCTTGTCACCCTTCTTAACTTCATCGCCGTCTTTGCAGAAGAATTCAATTTCGGTTTTGTCGTCGAGAAGCTCAAAAACACGCTTAAATACGTCAAGACCTGCAATAATACCGTCTTGCTTGCAGATAAGGTCAACCTGACCGAGCTTATATTCGGGCATGACCGAGTTTGTCGAAATATCTTCGCTGGTAATATCTTCTTTAATTGCGCTGAGGATAAGCTCGTCAGCGTTAACTGTCATAGAGATCTTATTCATTCTCGTTTTTCTCCTTTTCAATAGCGTTTAAAACCGCATTTTTATATTCTTCTTGATAGTTGTCGTAATCAGCAATATTTATCTCAAAATCGGGAATATCGGAAGAAACCGTATAGTTCTTTATAATGTTTTCCGCCGCCCGTCTTGCAAAAACAAGACTTTCCAAAAGCGAATTACTTGCCAGCCTGTTTCTGCCGTGAACGTCGTTACAAGCTGTCTCGCCGACCGCATAAAGACGTTTCATCGAGGTCATACCGTCGTAATCAATATCGATACCGCCCATAAAATAATGTTGGGAAGGAACAACGGGAATGCTTTCCTTTGTTATATCATATCCTTCCTCAAGACACTTTTGGTATATGTGCGGGAAGTGAGTTGAAATCTCGTCTTTGGGCATAGGCTCGAAAGACAGCCAAACGTGCTTTGTGCCTTCTTTTTTCATTTCGGCGTATATCGCATTTGCAACAACGTCTCTCGGGAGAAGCTCGTCAACGAAACGTTCGCCTTTAGAGTTAAGAAGTATAGCACCCTCGCCGCGAACCGATTCGGAAATCAAAAACGATCGTTCCGGCTTTTCGGAATAAAGCGTTGTCGGGTGGATTTGTATATAGTCGATATGACGAAGCTTAATATCGTGCTTTAACGAGATCGCAAGTGCATCTGCGGTAAGATGCCTGAAGTTTGTCGAGTGCTCAAAAATACCGCCGATGCCGCCCGTCGCAAAGACAACGTAATCGGCAAGAATTTTGGAGAATTATTTGTTTTTATCGTGACCGATAATACCCTTGCATTCATTTTCGGCTGATATAATATCAACCATAGTATA
>JAFVXP010000089.1 GCA_017501055.1 Clostridia bacterium
ATAAAGCCCCGTAAGCGAAATTCTTTTCGGCGGAAAGGCAAGGTTTTTACCGCACATAACGGTATTTGCGTTCGAAAGCTTTTCAATACAGTTATAATTCTTTATAACCATACCGTCGTCTGCCATATTCTTTGCGCCGAAGCCCAAAGAGGTTGCACAAAGCGACAGCATACTGTCACAAAGCGAGCTTGCACCGATAGCGAGCGAGCATATAAACCATTCGGTTATATCTGCACCGAACACAACACCCAAAAAGAGAAGTGAAAACGATGCAATGACCGATATAAGCGATATCTTCTGCGAAAGAGTGCCGACGTATTTAAGTATTCTCGGGGTATATTCATCACTGCCCGAGCGCATTCTTTTCATCAAGGTGTCGTTTCCGATACGGCAAACTATTGCCGTTGCATGGCCCGACGTGACAATACTGCCTGCATAGACCATATTGGCGCAGATGACCTCATTCCCGTCAACGGCAAGATAACGGCTGTCCTTCGGGGCAGAGCCCTTTTTACCGCTGACGTGAGTTTCGAGCACCGAAAACGCCATATCGTCTATAAGACGGCAGTCGGCAGGAATCATCATGCCCGATTCAAGCGTGATTATATCGCCGGGGACAAGAAGCTTACTGTCGATAAGGCTTTCTTCGCCGTTTCTTGTTACCTTCGCCTTGAGCGAGGAATATTTTTTAGGCACCTTCAAAGCAATGCTTGCTCTGAATTCCGAAAAGGAATTGAGGAATATAATCGCACCGATGACGAGAGTCATAATAAGATAGGTTATCTCGTCGGGACGGAAAAGATACATCAAAAACGACGAAATAAACAGGAATATCCCCGTCAAGCCTTTGATCTGGTTTTTAAGGCTTTCACGGAAGGAAAGACGGAATTCACTCTTAATATCGTTCATTCCGAACATTCTTCTTGCTTTTTTTATCGCTTTTAGCGTTTTTCCCTCAATAAGATCGCTTTCAAGCGCTTCTGCAACCTCAAAGGGCTGCATCTCCTCGGGGGAAAACGTAAGCTCCTCTTCGTTTTCTGTGCTTAAAACGGTTTTTATTTTTAATTTTTCAAATCCGTTTTCTGCCATAACAAGGTTCTTTCTTGGAACGTTTTTAGTTTTTGTCTGTGTTTATAATTACGGTCTCGCCGTTTGCATCGGCAACAACCTTCTTTATCGGGTCACGGTAGGAAGAAACTATCTCCTGTGCTATCTTATCCTCAACGTCGGTCTGTATAAGACGGCGGAGGTTACGTGCGCCGTATTTTTCGGAATATCCCTTGTCGGAGAGATAGTTAACGAGATTTTCGGTATATTCAAAGGAAATACCCTTTTCGTTAAGAACTCTTTCGAGGTCGCCGAGCATAATTTTGCAGATAGCCGAGAAATTGTCACGGCCAAGGCGGTTGAACACGATGATTTCGTCAACACGGTTGATAAACTCGGGACGGAGGAAGGATTCAAGCGCCTTCATGACCTTCGTCTTTTCGTTTTGCGAAACACTTTCGCCAAAGCCTGCAACAGAGCTGGATTCCGAGCTTCCCGCATTCGTCGTCATAACGATAACGGTGTTTTCAAAATTAACTTCCTTGCCGTGTGCATCGGTAATTCTGCCGTCGTCGAGGATTTGAAGAAGGATATTCAAAACGTCGGGGTGGGCCTTCTCTATCTCGTCGAAAAGCACTACGGTATAGGGCTTTCTGCGTATCTTTTCGGTAAGCTGGCCTGCCTCGTCATAGCCGATATAACCGGGAGGCGAGCCGATGATTCTCGAAACCGAATGTTTTTCCATAAATTCGCTCATATCAAGGCGAATTAAGGATTCGGGAGAATCAAAAAGATACTGTGCAAGCACCTTTACAAGCTCGGTCTTGCCGACGCCCGTACTGCCCGCAAAAATGAAGGAGACCGGTTTTTTCTTATATGAAATACCTGCACGTGAGCGTTTTATTGCTCTTGCAACGGCATTTACAGCCTCGTCCTGACCGATAATGCGGTTTTTGACCTCATCTTCAAGACGTTCAATCTTTACAAATTCGTTTTCCGTAATATTGGTTGCGGGAACACCCGTCCAAACCTCAATAACTCTTGCTATCGCTTCCTCGGTAAGAGTAAGCTTGTCACGCTCTGCCGAAAGCTCGTTAAAGCGTGCTTCCTTTTGCAAAAGCGTGGTCTTTATATCGGCAATACGGCGGTAATCGTCCTCCTCGGGAGATTCCTTTGCTTCAAGCGCAGAAAGCTCCTCACGGTTTTTCTTGATCATATCGCTGATCTCGCCTATCTCGTTGACTATCGGGGAACGCATTGCAATATGCGAGCAAGCCTCGTCCATAAGGTCTATCGCCTTGTCGGGAAGGAAACGGTCGGTTATATAACGCTCGGAGAGGGTTACGATACGTCTTAAAAGATATTCGGGGACGTTAAGACCGTGGTGCGTTTCGTAATATTTTTTGATTCCTGCAAGGATCTTTATCGTGTCTTCAATCGAAGGCTCGCCAATCATAACGGGTTGGAAACGGCGTTCGAGCGCCGCATCCTTTTCTATATGAAGGCGGTATTCGTTAAGAGTCGTTGCGCCGATGAGTTGGATTTCTCCACGGCTTAATGCAGGCTTCAATATATTTGCGGCGTTCATACCGCCCTCTGCGTTACCTGCGCCGACGATTGAATGGACCTCGTCGATAACGAGTATTGCGTTGCCCGCCTTCTTCGTTTCCTCGATAAGACCCTTCATACGGTTTTCAAACTGACCTCTGAACTGCGTACCTGCAACGATTGCCGTCATATCGACAAGATAAACTTCCTTGCCCTTTAGCTTGTAGGGCACGTTATTGCTTGCAATTCTCTGTGCCAAAGCCTCTGCAACGGCGGTCTTACCAACACCGGGTTCACCTATAAGGCAGGGGTTGTTCTTCTGACGGCGTGTTAGAATTTGGATAACACGTTCAAGCTCGTTATCTCTGCCGATTATATTATCAAGCTTGCCCTCTCTTGCACGTTCGGTAAGATTAAGGCAAAAATCACGCAGATAGCTGGGTTGACGGCGCTTATCCTTTTGCTTTCCGTCAGCCTTGCCCGAAGCATTGCCCTTGTCTGCCCCTCTTTCCATAGGGTTTCCGCCGAAAAACGAGCTTATGTCAATACTGGGCGCACGTCCTTCATCTTCGTCGCCGTTGTCCATCGGCATTAAGCCCTCCATCATACCGTCGCTTATTGCGTCCAGCTCCTCGGGACTTATATTCATTTGATTTATAATGTCGTCAATGGGCTTTATACCAAGCTCCTGAGCGCATTTTATGCAATAGCCTTCGCTTGTGATCTTACCGCCTTCGTTTTTCTGTATGAAAACGATTGCGGGACGAACCTTACAGCGAGAACAGCGTTTGAGTTCCATATCTGAAATTACCTCTTAAAGACCTTGAGTTCGTATTTTCCTTTGAAATCCTTGAAATAATACATTGCCAGCGAAAAGATCATAACGGCAAGCATCGTTAAGCAGAGAATTATATCAAGCGTGGGATTGTCACGGATTATAAGACGTGTGCCTGCGCAGACGAACAGCAAGCCCGTTGCAAGCTTTCCGTACCAATGCGCCTGAACGACGACCTTCTTCCTTTTAAGTATTGCCACAGTACCGAAAAGCATAACTGCTTCTTTAATAATAAGCGGTATTAGCATAATAAGGAAAATATTATTATCTATTGTAAAGCATAGCGCCGCCGTAAATTGCATTAATTTATCGGCGATAGGGTCAAGTATCTTGCCGACGTCGGTTATCCAGTTATTTCTTCTTGCAAGATAGCCGTCGAGAGCATCGGTGAGCCACGCAAGAACATACACACCTACAGCAATATATTGGTTCGGGCCCTCGGTATATTCAAAATAAGTATAGAAAAATACGGGGACCATAAATAGACGGAAGACCGAAAGCATATTTGGGATCTGTTTTTTCATTTTTTAACCTCTGGTGACATTAAACGAAGGATTCTGTTAAAGGAAGAAAGAGAAGATATCTATATTATAGAGCTTTCCGAAAATAATGGTATTATCGGGGTTGAGCGCAGAGATGAAATCGTTTCCGAGGAAATCTGCGTTGTCGATAAGCAGTCTCACAACGAAGCAGAAAAGGAAGATTCTGAACAACGCAAGGACAATACCGAGAATAACACCCAAAAGTGTGTTGCAGGAGCGAAGCACGGGCAATTTTGCAATGAGGTTCAACACCTTTGAAAGAAGGGAAAGCAGAATTTGCGTTCCTACGAAAAGCAATACAATCGAAACAGCCGTTGCGATTATATCGATTATCGGGGCTGCCACCTTCTTTGCCAGTGCGGATTCTGCATTTTCGGTATCAACTATAGCTTCTGTATACCATTTGAAAAGCTCGGCTTTGTCAATACCTGCAACGGTAAGAAGCGAATTAAATTCAGCAGATTCACCCTTAACGAGAGCATCTGTGCCGACAGCGCCGTCAAGGATAAATTCGGTAATTTTTTCTTCTGTTGCGTTTTCAATGGTTTCCGCAATAGGCGTTGTTTTTAAATATTCCGCAAGCGGATTGCAGAACGAAGCCGTAATTATTATTGCCACAATAAAGGAAACGGCGCTTATAAGTGTTTTCACAAAGCCGTTTTTAGCGGCGAAAAATACGGTTATACCGAAAATTAAAGCTATTGCAATATCAAGAAACCAGCTCATCTATTGTTCCTGCCTTTCAAAATTTTTAGATTCAAAATATTCCGCACGGTTTTCAGAGAAGAGAATAACTCTGTCTCCGTCACGCACGAGAGTTGAAAACGAAGTGGGTACAGAATAAACCTTTTCTTTGCCCGAAGCAATATCCGTTTCCGACAAAGCACCGGGGGAAAGCGCATAGAGCTTTTCACCGCAGACCGAGGTATCGGAAAGCGAGGAGGAAAACTGCTTTTCAAGCACGGTATTGCCGTTAAGGTCGTAGACCACAGCCTGCGCACCGCCCGAAAGACCGTTTAATCCATAGGTAACAAGCGCATATTTACCGTAAATACGTCCCGAAAGAAGCTCTCTGCCCTTAAATTCAACCGTGCCGATATTATTACCGTCGTTATCAAAGAAACGCAAAGCCTCGCTCGTCATTAAGGCATATCCGTTTTCGGTATAATAAACGCCAAGCGGTATCTCGCCGACAAACGTGCTTGACGATACTGCGTCCTCTGCATCGGTCTTGAATCTTGAAATTCTCGTTACAAGGTTGCCCTTTTCCGAGAAATGCGCCGCCGTTATAAATTCGTTACCGTCTTTATTAATATCAACAAAATCAACGTAATCGTCACCGAAAAGACGGGAATATATCAAACGGAAAGCGCTGTCGTAAACGTGGACCGCCGAGCGATAACCCTTTTGCGAGGTTATCACGGCAAACCCACCCTTTTGCGAAGCCGCAAGTCCGTATATCGGATATTCAAAGGGTTTTTCGGGGGACCAAACACGTGAATAGGAATTAAACACCTTAATATCGTTTCCGCCGATGTCATAGCAGAAAAGGTTAATGCCGTTTTCAACCATTTTCGGGTGGTCGAACATAAAATCGGATTTCAAAAGCACCTCGCCGTCCCAACCCGTTACGGTAAGACCGCTTTCGTTCATAACCGCAAGGTCGCCCTTAAAGAGGATACCCTTGTTGCCTGCGCTTCCGTCGAAGGTGATAACACCGCCTTCGGGTGTTTCGGCTTCCTCGCCGAGGTTTATAAATTTAAGCATATAGCGGAAGTTTTCAATAGTTATCTCGTCGCTGTGGAAGGAAAGCGAATATACCGCAAAAGCCACAACGAACGCAAGGACGATATATCGAAGCGTTGCGATCTTACGCCCAAGCTTTATATAATGCGATGCCACTGTCGGTGTTTCGCTTGCGGTTTGTCTTTTTTTGTCTTTAAATGCGGAAAAAGCGCCCACTTCTTAATATCCTCCTTTCAATAAAAAACTTTATTCAAAAATAATCCCTTTGCAGGTGCGGTTATACCTGCCTTTGAACGGTCGAGCGATTCTATCATTTCCGTAACCGTCAACCCTGCCGTGCCCGATGCCATCTCTGCCGCCGTGCCGACCATGATTCTTACCATATTATATAGGAACCCGTCGGCGGCTACGGTAAATATTACCATATCGTCTTGGCGTTTTACGTCGAAATATTTAATCTCACGTACCGTATCTGTAATTTTCGAGCCTGCCGCCATAAACGCACGGAAATCGTGCCTGCCGACAAATTCTTGGCAAATGCGGTTTGCTTTATTTTCGTCAATATGCTTTGGGAAAAGCCAGCTTGTGTCCTCAAGAAACGGATCACGAATACGGCTGTTGCGGATATAATAGACGTATTCCTTGCCCAAGGCGTTATATCTTGGGTGAAAATTTTCGGGTGCGGTCTTTGCCTCTTTGATAACTATATCGGGGGGCAATTTTGTGTTTATCGCAAGGGGGATAGCTTCAACGGGAATTTCGGGTATATCGCCCGAAACGAGCGCAACAAACCCGTTTGCGTGCACGCCGGAATCGGTTCTGCTGCACCCCGTAAGACTTACGGGAACGCCGAAAGCTTCTTCGATTGCCGATTGCACCGTTGATTGCACCGTTTTTTTGTTCGGCTGAACCTGCCAACCGCAATAATCCGTGCCCTTATATGCAATTTTGAGAATATATCCTCTCATTTACCGTTACCTAATAAAAAACATCAAAACAGTCAATCCCGTTACGGCAAAAAGGAACACGAAATCGGCAACACTTGCCTTCATGACCTTCAATTTTGTTCTGCCCTCTCCTCCGTGATAGCAACGGCATTCCATTGCATCGGCAAGCTCCTCCGCACGTCATATTGACGAAACGAAAAGCGGAATGAGGATAGGTATTAACGATTTAACTCTTTTCAAGATGTTTCCGCTTTCAAAATCGGCACATCTTGCCTTTTGCGCAGAGATTATTTTGTTTGTTTCCTCGATAAGCGTGGGTATAAAACGCAATGCTATCGACATCATCATTGCAAATTCGTGCACGGGAACCTTAATTGCCTTCAAGGGGGAAAGCAGGCTTTCGATAGCATCGGTAAGCTCAAGCGGACTTGTTGTGAACGAGATGAGCACGCTTGTACCCAAAACGAGCGAAACAAGACGCAAAAGCATCATTACCGCCGTTTTTATACCTTCTTTATATATAGTTATAAAATAGAAATCAACAAGAGGTCTTGTATCCGCTTTTGTAAAAAACAGGTTTATCACTGCCGTAAAGACAAGCACGAATATCAACGGCTTTACCGATTTTATAAGCACCGAAAACCGTATTCCCGAAACCGTTATCAAAAACAACGTGAAGGAAAGCGATACCAACGCCGCAATTTCGGTCGTTGCGGCAAGGACTATTACAAGATATTCGATGAGAATTATCATCTTAATTCTCGGGTCGGTCTTATGAAGCAGTGAATTCCCCGGATAATATTGACCGAAGGTCACGTCTTTAAGCATTTTCGGAATCCTTAATAAGTTTCTCTATTTCTTTTTTTGCATATCCGACGGTATAAACGTCGTTGGATCTGCAAAGGTTACGCTTTTTAAGCTCTATAAACAGCTTTGTAATCTGGGGTACGTCAAGATTTGCATCGAAAAGCTTTTCCGCCTGCATAAAAATCTCCTCGACGTTGCCCTGCATATATACCTCGCCCTGCTTCATAACAAGAATGTTATCCGCATATCTGGCAATATCTTCCATACTGTGTGAAATAATCAAAAGTGTTGCGCCGTAGGCGTTTTTATATTCGACAAGACCGCTTAGAATTTCTTCCTTGCCCTTCGGGTCGAGCCCTGCCGCAGGCTCGTCAAGCACCAAGACCTCGGGCATCATCGCAATAACGCCTGCAATAGCCGCACGGCGTTTTTGTCCGCCCGAAAGCTCGAAGGGGGATCTTCTAAGCTCCTTTTGCGTCAATCCGCAAAATTCGGAGGCAAGACGCACACGTTCCTTTATTTCTTCTTCCGAAAGACCGATATTTTTCGGCCCGAACGCAATATCCGATTCCACCGTTTCGTCGAAAAGCTGATATTCGGGATATTGGAACACCAGACCGACACGGCTTCGAACCTTGACCATTTCCTTCGGTTTATCCCATATATTTTCGCCGTAGAGGAGAATCTCGCCCTCTGTCGGCTTTAAAAGTCCGTTCGTTAATGAAGCAAGCGTGCTTTTACCGCTTCCCGTGTGGCCGATAATACCCGTGATACTGCCTTTTTCGAAGGAAACGTTGATATTATTGAGCGCCGCCTTGCGGAAGGGTGTGTTTTCGCCGTAAATGACGCTTATATTCTTTAATTCAAGTGCCGTCATTTCCGTCCGCCTCCGATCAATTTCATCATCTCGTCGGCTGCGTCCATAGCGTGAAGCACACCTCGTTTTGTTTTATAGCCGTCCTTTTCAAGTTGGTACAAAAGCTCTGTAACCTGCGGAACGGCAAGCGAAACGCTGTGAAGCTTTTCAACCTCGGAAAAGATCTCCTCGGGCGTACCGTCGGCAATAATACTGCCTTGGTTCATAACTATAATTCTGTCTGCCTCGACCGCCTCGTTCATATAATGGGTTATCGTAACGACGGTTATGCCGATCTCACGGTTAAGACGCTTCATCGCAGAAACAAGGTCTTTTCTGCCCGTCGGGTCGAGCATAGCTGTTGCTTCGTCAAAAATTATACATTCGGGGCTCATCGCAAGAATACCTGCAATGGCGATCCTCTGCTTTTGTCCGCCCGAAAGCTTATAGGTTGCGTGCTTTGCATAATCGGTCATACCGACGGTCTCAAGTGCTTTGTCAACACGTCGTCTTATCTCTTCTCTCGGAAGACCGAGATTTTCGGGTGCAAACGCAACGTCCTCCTCAACCACGCTTGCAACAAGCTGGTTATCCGGGTTCTGGAAGACCATACCGCATTTTTTGCGTATTTCAAAGGAGTTTTCTTCGTCCAAGGTATCAAGTCCGTCAACGTAGACCTTTCCTTCGGTCGGCAAAAGGATACCGCAGAGCAATTTTGCAAGAGTGCTTTTTCCGCAACCGTTGTGACCGAGTATTGCGGTATAACTGCCCTTTTCGATATTAATATCTATTCCGTTTAAAACTCTTTCGTCTTCGGGTGAATAGGAAAATCCAACCCCTTTTGCCTCTATAAACATTAAAATTTGTCCTTAATAATTAAATATCGGGTGTCCAACGGCTTGAAGCACCGCAAGGGAGAGCTTCATTACTTTCTTCAATCGGAATACCAAGCTCCTCGCTGATGACCTTACCGCCAAACTTTTTGGTGTGCTTTCTCAAAACGTAACCGTTCGCCGCAGGGGAAAGGCCCGTTGTATAGGAATTCAAAAGCACAAACAGAGGTTCATCGGAAAGAACCTGACAGACAAGCTCTACAAGCTCGTCAAGGCAATCCTCGATGACCCATTTTTCACCGCCCGGACCGCGTCCGAAGGAGGGTGGGTCGAGAATTACGGCATCGTATTTGTTGCCTCTGCGTATCTCACGGGCAACGAACTTAAAGCAATCGTCAACGATATAACGTATCTTGTTTTGGGGTATGTTTGACAGCTCGGCATTACGCTTTGCCTTTGCAACGATACCCTTCGATGCATCGACGTGGCATACAAAAGCACCTGCCTTTGCCGCCGCAACGCTTGCACCGCCCGTATATGCAAAGAGGTTAAGTAATTTGATCTCTCTGCCCGAATTCTTTATCAATTTGGAAAACCAATCCCAGTTTGCCGCCTGCTCGGGAAAAAGCCCCGTATGCTTAAATCCCATGGGGGAGATGCCAAACTTAAGGTCGCCGTATGAAATTATCCATTCGTCGGGAACGTCCTTTTTGACCCATTCGCCCCCGCCCGAGCGTGAGCGTTTATAGATACCGTCGGCTTTTTTCCATTCGTATCTCTTTTCGTCGCCCTTCCAGATAACTTGGGGGTCGGGACGAATGAGGATATAGTCACCCCATTTTTCAAGCCTTTTGCCGTTTGCGGCATCTAAAAGGCGGTAGTCTTTCCAATTATCGGCAAAAAACATATTATTGCTCCGTAAAAGTGATTTGACCTGCATTTGAATCAATGGGCGGTTCAAGCCCAAGATGCAGATATGCGTTTCTCGTTGCGCATCTTCCTCTCGGCGTGCGGTTTATAAACCCAAGCTGAAGAAGATACGGCTCGTAAACGTCTTCGATAGTAACGGCTTCCTCGCCGATAACGGCGGAAAGCGTTTCAAGACCGACAGGTCCGCCGCCGAAATGCTTGATTATTGCAGTTAACATTCTTCTGTCAACAGAATCAAGACCGAGTGCGTCAACTTCAAGTGCGTCAAGAGCCTTTCTCGTTATTGCAAAATCGATAACTCCGTTGCCCTCGACGGTTGCAAAGTCACGCACACGCTTTAAAAATCTGTTTGCGATTCTCGGCGTACCTCTCGAACGCAATGCAATTTCATAGCTTCCGTCTGCGGTTATCGGAACACCCAAAATACCTGCCGAACGGGTTATGATAAGAGAAAGCTCCTCGGGAGTATAAAGCTCCAGGCGGAACGCCATACCGAACCTGTCACGCAGAGGTGAAGAAAGCTGGCCTGCCCTTGTCGTTGCGCCTATCAGGGTGAACGGCTTTAGGGGTATTCGAATAGAACGTGCCGAAGGACCCTTGCCCATCATAAGGTCAAGCGCAAAATCCTCCATTGCAGGATAGAGAACCTCTTCCACGGTACGGGGAAGGCGGTGTATTTCATCAATAAAGAGAATATCGTTTCTTTCAAGTGTTGTTAAAAGTGCGGCAAGGTCGCCTGCCTTTTCGATAGCAGGACCGCTTGTCACTTTAAGGTTAACTCCAAGTTCCGATGCTATGATGCAGGAAAGGGTAGTCTTACCCAAGCCGGGAGGTCCGTGGAGAAGAACGTGGTCAAGCGAATCTCCTCTCGCCGCCGCAGCCTTTATAAAGACCGAAAGGTTGTCCTTAACCTTTTGCTGTCCGACGTATTCCGAAAGAGTCTTAGGTCGGAGAGAAAATTCCGATTCAACGTCCTCTGCCGTGAATTCCGCCGAAGTCAAACGGCTTTCAAAATCGAAATCCTCGGAATAATCGGGAATCTTTGAATTGATAGGCATTTAGCGTCCAGCCTCCTTTCCGAGAACACGCAGCGTTTGTGCAATAAGCTCTTCCAAGGGAAGAGAGTTATCAAGCTTTTTGAGTGTTTCGATAACGTGAGCACGGGGAAATCCGTAAACGGCAAGCGTATCGACCACCTGAAGCATCTTTTCGCTGTTTGCGCTTCCTCCCTTTGAAGCAGGAAGAACCGCTTCGTCACCCGTGACCTTGTCCTTAAGCTCTATAATAACCTTCTGCGCCGTCTTAAGTCCGATACCGGGGGCTTGCGCAATTGTCTTTGCATCGTTGTTTGCGATAGCGGCACGAAGGTCGTCGGGAGAGAAGGTCCCAAGTATAGAGATACCTGCCTTCGGTCCGATTCCCGAAACAGAGATGAGCTTTTTAAACAGATTAAGCTCGTCTTCTTCAAAGAAGCCGTAAAGCGACATATTATCCTCGCTTACCGACATATAAGTATAAAGAAGCACCTTTTTGTTCTGCAAATTGGAAAGCTTTGAGCTTGTGGTGAGCGAGATACCAACCTTAAACCCAACACCGCCGCATTCGATAACGGCATAGTCACCCGCAAGTCTTGCAAGATTGCCGTTCAAGAAATATATCATATCCGTGCTCCTTTCTGAATTCTAAATCAACCCGTAAATCCCGAAATACGTGTGCCGTGGCAAAGTGCAAGCGCAAGTGCATCGGCGGTATCGTCGGGCTTTGGAGTTTCGTTAAGTCCAAGCATAAGGCGGACCATATACTGGACCTGCTGTTTTTCTGCCCTGCCGTAGCCTACGACCGAGCTTTTCACCTCGAGAGGGGTATATTCATAAATATCAACACCGCATTGATGTGCCGCAAGGAGTATAACACCCCTTGCCATAGCAACGTCAATAGCCGTTGTCGTGTTATTATTAAAGAAAAGCTCTTCGATTGCAAGACAGTCGGGCTTGAATTTTTTTAACAGCTCGGTCATATCGTTATATATGTCCGACAAGCGTTTTTCGATCATCTGCTTGGGTGCCGTTGTAATGGCTCCGTACTCGATGGCACGGTATTTCTCGCCCGTCTTCATAACCAGCCCAAATCCTATCGTTGCAAGGCCGGGATCTATTCCTAATATAAGCATATATACTACTCCTATTATATCATCATATTCTATCACGGAATAGCTTTTGTGTCAACCGAAACAGACCGCCAAAATCGTATAAAATGTAAAAAAATTAAAAAGGACTTGCAATTTTGTTTCGTTTAGATTATTATATAGACCGACAAGACACCAAAGCAAACGTCTTTGGCTAATGAAAGGAAATTTTTTAATATGCAAATGATTGACAGAGTTAAAGAAGTTATAGCAAAACAGCTTCGTATCGACGTTGCTGAAATTGCAGATAATGCGGACGTTATCCGTGACCTCGGCGCAGACAGCCTTGATATTGTCGAAATGCTTATGACGCTTGAAGATGAAATGAACATCATCATTCCCGATGAAGTAACCGGCATCAAGACCGTTAAGGAAATTGCGGATTATATTGAAAGTGTAGCTTAGAACTTTGCCTTTGGCAAAGTTCATCGATATAAATCCCTGACGGGATTTTCGATATATGGCAAAGCCATTCGATATGCAAAAGCTCGATATGCCCTGCGGGGCAAGAAGGGATTTATATCATATCGAATCCGAGCGAACGGGATCCCACGCTTGTGTTTTTGGGGTATCAAGCGAGGATATATCGAATTGCGAAGCAATATATCGATTTTGCGTTAGCAAAAATATCGACAAAAACCAAAAACAAAACCGAGTGAGAGATCACTCGGTTTTTTCATCGATATATTCAATTATGCTTTTTTGTTTTCAATCTCTCTTATGTGCTCTTTGAGAACAATGTTGATATATTGAGAAAGAGAACGGTCGTCTTTTTCTGCTTCAAACCTTAATTTTTCAATGATATCGTTGTCAATGGTAATGCTGATTTTTTCTTTCAAGGGTTTCATAGTAATCACCTCTTTGAGCTTATTATACCGCAATATCCGACCGAGTATTGACAAGTACGATAAAGTAGTATAAAATAGGACAAAAAGCATTGAAGGAAGGTGAAAAAATGGATAAATACAAGGAAATGTACCTTCATCTTTTTAATGAAGTTACAACGGTAATTGAAAAATTAAAAGAGGCTCAGATTAAATGCGAGGAATTATTTATAGAATCGGAAGATAACAAAACCGAGTGAGAGATCACTCGGTTTTTTACGTTGTGGTTGCGAGATAACGAAAGAATTATTATTGTAGGGAGTACGCGTGGGCTTAGTATAACTGTCATTCCGAGCGACATCGGGGTCCCCACAAAACCGTGTGTTTTGTGGGGTGATATAACGAGGAATCTCACATAGTACAACTGTCATTCCGAGCCTGCGAGGAATCTCACCCAGGAGAAGGTAAAGTTAATTAAACATAGATAGAAGGTTATCAATAATTGAGATTCTTCGCTACGCTCAGAATGACAGGTTAGAGATTTGTTTTCCGTTCAGAATGACAGAACGGACAGTCGAGGACGATAAGTCCCTACATTGGAGACAACAAATTTTTATGTATCACGGGAATCACGCAGGGATTTGAAATATGCGTACACCGTGACGATAAAAAAACGGGGACGGCGTGGGGATTTAAAATAACCAAGACCGTGAATATGAAAAAGCCAACACCGTGAAAATGAAAAACGTATCACGGGAATCACGCAGGAATTTGAAATATGCCTACACCGTAACAATAAAATATACATATAATATATAACCGAAAAAATGAGAGTTTTTTCATCGAAGGGCGGTTTTATACATAAAAACTGTGCATAAATGCATAAAAATACACAAGATACAGCGTTGACTCCATAAATATCAA
>JAFVXP010000090.1 GCA_017501055.1 Clostridia bacterium
ATATCTCGAATTCGAAGCTATGGGTATTCCCAGAGTAAAGACCGAGCTTTCGGTTGCGTATATCGACCACAATACTCTCCAAAACGGCTTTATGAACGCCGATGACCACCTTTATATCCGTACCTGCGCAAAGAAATACGGCTTGTATTTCTCCCGTCCCGGTAACGGTATCTGCCATCAGGTCCATCTCGAACGCTTCGGCGTTCCCGGAAAGACCCTTATCGGTTCCGACAGCCATACTCCCACGGGCGGCGGCTTGGGTATGCTTGCTTTCGGTGCAGGCGGTCTTGACGTTGCCGTTGCAATGGGCGGCGGTGCATACCATATCACCATGCCCGAAATGGTAAGAGTAAACCTCACGGGCAAGCTTAACGATTGGGTCTCCGCAAAGGACGTAATTCTCGAAGTTCTTCGCCGTTTAAGCGTAAAGGGCGGTGTCGGCAGAATTATCGAATACGGCGGAGAGGGTGTAAAGACTCTCACCGTTCCCGAAAGAGGAACCATAACCAATATGGGTGCCGAATTGGGCGCATCCACCTCGGTGTTCCCCTCTGATGAAAACACCCGTCTTTTCCTTGCGGCGCAGGGAAGAGAAGACCAATATGTAGAGCTTTCTGCAGATGCAGATGCAGAATACGACCTCGTTATCGATATCGACCTTTCAACTCTCGTTCCCGCTGCGGCTTGTCCTCACAGCCCCGATAACGTTAAGAGTATCGAAGAGATCGGAAACATCAAGGTCGATCAGGTTTGTATCGGCTCCTGCACAAACTCGTCTTTTGTAGACCTTATGAAGGTTGCGCATATACTTAAAGGCAAGACCGTTCACGACGACGTAAGCCTTTCTATCGCTCCCGGCTCCAAGCAGGTCTATAATATGCTTGCAGAATGCGGTGCGCTTTCCTGGATGATCGATGCAGGCGCAAGAATTTTAGAGAGTGCTTGCGGACCTTGTATCGGTATGGGACAATCTCCCCAATCCGCAGGCGTAAGCCTTCGTACCTTCAACCGTAACTTCCTCGGAAGAAGCGGTACCAAGGACGCACAGATATATCTCGTTTCTCCCGAAACAGCGGCTATTTCTGCTCTTACGGGTGTTCTTACCGACCCCCGTACCATAGGCGAAATGCCCGAGATCTCTATGCCCGTTAAGTTTGCGATCAACGATAATATGGTCATCAAGCCTGCTTCCGCAGAGGACGCACATACCGTAGAAGTCGTTCGTGGACCTAATATAAAACCCTTCCCCGAAAGCAAACCCGTTTCTCAGACGGTTGAATGTGAATGTATCCTCAAGGTCGGCGACAATATCACCACAGACCATATCATGCCCGCAGGCGCAAAGATACTTCCTTACCGTTCCAATATACCCTATCTTTCCAATTTCTGCTTTGAAGTTTGCGACGAGGAATTTCCTGCCCGTGCAAAGGAAAAGAACGGCGGTATAATCATCGGCGGTGAAAACTACGGTCAGGGCAGCTCCCGTGAACACGCAGCTCTCGTTCCGCTTTATCTCGGCGTGAAGGCTGTTATCGCAAAGAGCTTTGCACGTATCCATGCGGCAAACCTTGTAAACGCAGGTATTCTTCCTCTTACCTTCGCAAACGCAGAAGATTACGATTCCATAAACCTCGGTGATAAGCTCGTTATCGAAAACATAAGAGAATGCATCAAAGAGGGTAAGGATATAATTCTTTCGGCAAACGGCAAGGAAATCAAGCTTGTTTCCTCCCTTTCCGGACGTGACCGTGATATAATCCTCGCAGGCGGATTGCTTGAATATACCAAAGGAGCATAAAAATGTCTAAAATAGTAATGAAAACGCCGATCGTCGAAATGGACGGCGACGAAATGACAAGAATAATCTGGCAACAGATAAAGGATATTCTTCTTCTTCCCCATATCGATCTCAAGACCGAATATTACGATCTCGGACTTGAGCACCGTAACGAAACCGACGACCAAGTAACCGTCGATTCCGCAAACGCAACCAAAAAATACGGTGTTGCCGTTAAATGTGCAACTATCACGCCCAATGCGGCACGTATGACCGAATATAACCTCAAACAGATTTGGAAAAGCCCGAATGCAACCATTCGTGCTATCCTCGACGGTACCGTTTTCCGTACCCCGATCCTTGTAAAGGGTATTCCTCCTTACGTTCGTAATTGGACAAAGCCTATTTCTATCGCACGTCACGCATACGGCGATATTTATAAAGCAACCGAGCTTCGTGTTGCGGCAGGCTCAAAGGCAGAATTGGTCGTAACCGCACCCGACGGAACAGAGACCCGTGCGCTCATTCAGGATTTCAAGACCGACGGTATCGCACAGGGTATGCACAATATAGATAAGAGCATTGAAGGCTTTGCAAGAAGCTGCTTCAACTATGCTCTCGATACGGGAATGGACCTCTGGTTCTCCGCAAAGGACACCATAAGCAAGACCTATGACCACCGTTTCAAGGATATTTTCGCAGAGATCTATGAAAACGAATATAAAGAACGCTTTGAAAAAGCAGGTCTTGAATATTTCTATACTCTCATCGACGATGCCGTTGCACGTGTTATCCGTTCCGAAGGCGGATTCATCTGGGCTTGTAAGAACTATGACGGCGACGTTATGAGCGATATGGTCTCCACAGCATACGGATCTCTCGCTATGATGACAAGCGTTCTCGTCTCGCCCGACGGTGTTTACGAATACGAAGCTGCTCACGGTACCGTTCAGCGCCATTATTACAACCATTTGAAGGGTATGAGCACCAGCACAAACTCTGTTGCAACCATCTTCGCTTGGACGGGTGCACTCAGAAAACGCGGCGAGCTTGACGATATTCCCGAGCTTTGCGAATTTGCAGATAAGCTCGAAAAGGCTTGTATCGACACTATCGAAAGCGGTATTATGACTAAGGACCTTTATCTCATTTCGACTCTCGAGAATAAAACTCAGGTCGATACCGAAGGCTTCCTCAAAGCCGTTGCAGAAAGACTTTAAAAAATCTTTCGTTATTGACAATCATTGCGTATTGATGTATAATACGTGAAAATAAAATTAACAGCGGAGGTTTCACCGTGGATATCAAGGATATATTTACACTGTGTAATATCATTCTTACCGGCTCGTTTATAATCTGCTATCTCTATCAGTTCCTCTATATTTTCTGGGTCTTCCTCGGAAAAGATAAGTCTCAACCCGTAAAAAGCGATAAGCTTAATAAATTCGGTGTTGTAATCAGTGCCCGTAACGAAGAAAACGTTATCGGCCACCTTCTTGAAAGTATCAACCGTCAGGATTATCCCAGCGAACTTATCAAGATCTTCCTTATCGCCGATAACTGCACGGATAACACTGCCGAAGTCGGCAGACAGCACGGCGCAATAGTTCTTGAAAGAAATAATAAAGAACTCGTCGGCAAGGGCTATGCATTGGATTTCCTTTTCAAAAAGCTCCTTGCGGAAAAAGACGATTGCGACGCATACATAATCTTCGATGCAGACAACCTTGTTGATAAGAATTTCATCAAAGAAATGAACGTCAACTTCAATAGGGGATATAAAGCACTCACCAGCTACCGTAACTCCAAGAACTACGGTACAAACTGGATAACCGCAGGCTATTCTCTCTGGTTCCTCCGTGAAGCGAAATACCTTAATAACGCAAGAATGCGTTTTGGTACTTCGTGTGCTATCTCGGGTACCGGTTTCTGTATAAGCCGTGAAATTATCGAGAAGAACAACGGTTGGAAATACCATCTTCTTACCGAAGATATCGAATTTTCGGTCGATATGGCGATTCAGGGCGAAACCATCGGTTACAGCGGCGGTTCTGTCGTTTATGACGAACAGCCCGTCACCTTCGAACAGTCCTGGAACCAGCGTTTGCGTTGGTCAAAGGGCTTCTATCAGGTATTCGGTAAATACGGCGGATCACTCTTTAAGCGTATCTTCAAAGGCTCTTTCGCTTGCTACGATATGTTAATGACGATCTTCCCTGCGCTTATGTTCACCATTCTTTCGGTACTTTGCTGTATCGGTGAATTCATCTACGGTATCACCGTTTTCGTTGATAACCCCGTGTTCTTCAACTTCTTCTATTTCTGTATGCTGCCGGCCCTCTATTTCAGTATGATCATTTATATGCTTATCTTTGTCGTAGGCTTTATAACGGTCATTACCGAATGGGACGTTATCGACTGCCCGCCGAAAAAGATGATAAAATACCTCTTCACGTTCCCCATATTCATGCTTTCTTATGCGCCTATCGCAATCGCAGCGCTCTTCAAGAAGGTTGAATGGACTCCTATCCAGCACAGCGTAACGATGTCCATCGACGAAATGACCCGTGAAGAAGAAAAAGCAGAAACCAAAGCAGATCAAGAATAAGACTTAATAAAAAACGCCGAACGTAAAAATTCGGCGTTTTCTTTTTGCTTTAAATTTTGTAGGTGAGATTGATTTTTTGAGCTATTTCAGACGCGCTAACCTATTTTTCTGTATAAATTACCAAAAGCGGTTGCTTTATGTTGTTTCTTGTTCTTTGAACACACCCCCTCGGCTCCCCTGTGTAAGGGGAGCTGGCTCCGAGCATAGCTCGGAGACTGAAGGGTTGTAGGATACGAGGTATCCGTAGAATCTCCACGCAAAAGAACATTTGTTCTTGACAAACATTCGTTCGGGTGTTATTATATAAACGTCTGAAAAAACCTTGAAAAGAGGGAAGATTAAATGTATATGGGCCCGAGCGATAAATCAAAAATAATGTATACTTCAAATTTCAAAAGCGCACAGAATATCGCTTTCGAACCGAAGAAATACAGAACGATATTGCATTGCGATGCAAATTCTTTTTTTGCTTCTTGCGAAACGGCGTTGCATCCCGAGTATAAAAACGTACCTATGGCAGTCTGCGGAAGCGTGGAGGACCGTCACGGCATCGTATTGGCGAAAAACGAGCTTGCCGCAAAATATAATATCAAAACGGCGGAAACGGTATGGTCTGCAAAAAGAAAATGCCCCGAGCTTGTCACCGTGCGCCCGACTTACGGTCTTTACGGCGAAATGTCGCAAAAAATGAACCGTATCTTCTATGACTATACCGATATGATAGAGCCATTCGGAATAGACGAAAGCTGGCTTGACGTGACGGGCTCGCAAAGGCTTTTCGGCAACGGAAGGGAAATAGCGGATTCGATCCGTGAGCGTGTAAAAAACGAGCTTGGTATAACCGTTTCTATCGGTGTTTCCTTCAATAAAGTCTTTGCAAAATTGGGAAGCGACCTTCAAAAACCAAACGCGACCTCGGTAATACCGCCCGACAGATTTGCTTCAATAGTCTGGCCTCTGCCTGTTTCGGCTCTGCTTTTCGTCGGCCCGTCAAGCGTAACAGCGTTTGAAACTATCGGTGTACGAACTATAGGCGACCTTGCCTGCTGTGCCGATGATCTTCTTTCACAAAAGCTCGGCAAAAACGGCTTGATGCTTAAAAATTTTGCATTGGGACGTGATTTTTCGGAGGTCACCCCCTCGGGATATGAACCCGAACCGAAATCGGTAAGCAACGGAATGACCTTTAAATACGATTTAGAAACCGAATCCGATATTTCCTTTGCCGTGACCTATCTTTCTTTGTCGGTTGCCGAAAGATTGAGAAAGCACGGGCTTTGCTGTAATAACGTAGCCGTAACAATGCGCCGACAAGACTTAACAACGTCAAACCGTTCGGCAATGCTGTCCCACCCAACCTGCCTTTTTCACGAAATATCAAAAACGGCACTTGGTATAATAAGATCGAATTTAAAGCAAAATGAAGCTCTCTATTCTGTAACGGTCCACGCCGAAAAATTAACAAGACAGGGCGAAAACGACTTTCAACAAAGCCTTTTTCCGTTCCCTTGGGAAGAAAAATATAAAAAACTGAACTCCCTCGAAAACGCCGTTGATAATATATAAAACGCTTTGGCAACACTTCCATAAGCATCGCTTCGGCAATAAATAATCGGCTTATCTGAATGACATTTATCGGAAATGTGTTGAAATCATAACTTTTTTGTGCTATAACTAATCGGGTATGAGAAAACAGAAAGGAAAAATATTATGATTCTGGCGATCGATATAGGTAATACCAACATTGCTCTCGGCGGATTTGTTTCGGATGAGCTTCGCTTCGTTTCCCGTATTTCTTCAAATGCGAAGACCGACGATGAATTTGCTTTGCGTATTTTAGAATCTCTTTCGCTTCATCAAATCGACCGCTCGGATATTGCCGGAGTAATAATTTCTTCTGTTGTTCCGCCGTTGAATACGGCTATAAAAAATGCCATACGTTTTGTTTTCAAAAAAGAACCCGTTTTTGTGGGTCCGGGTATAAAAAGCGGCATAAGTATAAAATGCGATATACCGTCTTCTGTCGGAGCCGATCTTATATCGGCATCGGTTGCTGTTAGCAATATCTATGGGAGCCCAGCTTTGATAATTGATATCGGTACGGCAACAAAAATGACGGTTCTTGATAACAAAGGCGCATTTATCGGAACGTCGATAATTCCGGGTGTCATGATGGGCTTGGACGCTCTTGCCGAAGGAACTGCTCAACTTCCTAAAATAAGCCTTGAAGTGCCTGATACCGTAATAGCGAAGAATACCGCCGACTGTATGCGTTCGGGCGTTCTTTTCGGCAATGCAAGTCTGATCGACGGTATGATAGAACGTATAAACGAAGAATTCGGCGAAGAATTGAATATTTATGCAACGGGCGGTATGTCCAAGGTGATCATTCCTTTGTGTAAGCACAAGATCACCGTTGACGAACACCTTGTTCTTAAGGGCTTGAACATTTTATATCGAAAAAACAAGAATTAACGTATATTATTGTGAAAGCTTATAATATAAATTTTATATGCGTTGTACCGTGTTAAGCGGACGACAGCAAGGAGGAATTTTTATGAAAACAGAAAACAAAAGGAGAATGTCAACGAAGACCGTAGCTTTGGGTGCGATAATGACGGCGATAGTCATTGTGGTGCAGTATTTGGCAACCTATACCGCGTTTTTCGGCCCGTTTTCGACGGCAGTCGCATTGATCCCCATCGTGATAGGTGCGGCGCTTTGCGGAGTCGGAGTAGGAGCATGGCTTGGATTGATATTCGGAATAGTAGTCCTCGTTACGGGCGGAGCTGCACTGTTTTTTATGTTTAGCGTTCCCGGTACGGTAATCACCGTGCTTTTAAAGGGTACAATGTGCGGGCTCGTCGCAGGCTTGGTCTATAAGTTTTTAAGAAGGTATAACCTCACAGTCGCAGC
>JAFVXP010000091.1 GCA_017501055.1 Clostridia bacterium
AGGTTTCTGTTTATCAATGCTTCCCGAAGGGTGACAAGCTTGAAACGGTCATACAAAAGGCTGTTGAGCTTGGTGCTTACGAGATTGTTGCCGTTATGAGCGAGCGTTGCGTTGCACGTCCCGACGGAAAGGCTTTTTCAAAACGTATTGAGCGTCTTAAAAAGATTAGCGAATCTGCTGCGGCGCAATGCGGTAGAAATATTATTCCCGAAATACGCGGTATTATCACCTACGACCAAGCCATTGAAGAAATTTCGCAAAAGGATATTGGTTTTATCTGTTACGAGGGTGACGGAACGCTTCCCATCAAAGAGCTTCTAACCGAAACACCCGAAACGATCGGGTTTTTAATCGGTCCCGAAGGCGGTCTTTCGGAAAAGGAAACGGCAAAGGCAAAGGAGAAAAACATCTCTCTTGCAGGGCTCGGCAAACGAATCCTCCGCACCGAAACCGCAAGCTCTTACGTCCTTTCGGCGATTAGTGTTTTACTTGAATTATAACAAAAAGAGAGGTGAAAACCTCTCTTTTTTCGTCTTCACGGTGTAGGTTTTTTCATTTTCACGGTGTAGGTTTTTTCATTTTCACGGTGTAGGTTGGTTTAGTATAAGTGTCATTCCGAGCAATCGGGACGATTGAGAGGAATCTCGCACAGGAGAAGGTATGGTTAATTAAACACAGACAGAAGAAACAACTAATTGAGATTCTTCACTGCGTTCAGAATGACAGGTTGATGGTTTGTGTTTCGTTCAGAAAGACACCTCTATGTCATTCCGATTTTACGAGGAATCTCACACAGGAGAAGGTATGGTTAATTAAACACAGACAGAAGAAACAACAGATTGAGATTCTTCGCTGCGCTCAGAATGACACTTCTTTTTCCCATTTCGTCCAGTATAACCTGTCATTCCGAGTTTACGAGGAATCTCGCACAGGAGAACGCAAACTTAATGAAACATAGACACAAGAAACAACACTCAATAACGAGAACGGGAGGGTATAAAACCCTCCCCTACACCGTTGGATTTTGTTTATTTCGCAGACAGAAGAAACAACTATGTTTTACGGGCGGACCGTCGAGGACGCCGGTCCCTACAATTCAAATTATTTTGTTTGTACACAGACACAAGAAACAACTAATTGAGATTCTTCACTTGACACCCCGCAAAACACACGGTTTTGTGGGGACCCCATCGTTCAGAATGACAGGTTAGAGTATTGTTTTTTGTTACTTCACAGATATTACGACATATTCTCCTTTATCGTTTCGGCATAGCACCTTGCGAAGAGGGTTATTGCGTTTTCGGCTTCTTCAAGCGTATTACCGCAAGAGCCGACCTCAAGGATAAGGCTGCCCTTTGTTAATGCCTGATTAAACGCAGAGGTGCGAAGGTTTATCGGGCGGGCAAGAGTTGGATAGAGAGCATTCATCTTTGATTGCAGATGTGTTGCAACAGTCAGGTTTTCACGCCAATTCGGGTGGTACGTGCCGCCTTGGTTGGTGCCGACAACAAACATAAGCTGGGCGCATTTCTTGCCGTCTATTGTCGTCAGGGGTTTTATATTCCTTCCCGATGAATCGAACACGGAATCACGGTGAAGGTCGATAACAAACTTGATCGACGGGTTTTCGGAGAGTATTTTCGTTATCCCCTTTTGGGCGTTTATATAGGAATGGCTGTAATCACCTTTATCGTACATCGTTTCGTCGTGCAAGACAGGGATTCCGAGAGATTCAAGGTTGGTTTTCAACACTTCTCCGATATGTACGACCGTTTTTTCCTTATTTTCGGAACGAAACGGTTCGTCGGGTGAATAATAGTCCTGCCCCGATGCAAGATAGCTTTCCGTGCCGTGGGTGTGGACTATCAGCACAAGGGGTTCGTTTTGAGGTATGTTTCCCTTTATGGGAAAGGATTTTTTCAGATAGTCATTCAGATCGACCTTAAAATCGGTTTTGTTTAAAAGGTTCAGCTCTGCTTTTTCGCCTATCGAATACCAGCAAAGGTTATTTGCAAACACGGGAAGGTCATCTTTTCCGGGAGATATTGGTATCTCTGGCTCGGGCTCGTTTTCCGGCGGAGCAGATTCAACGGGCGGTTCGGGCAGGGATTCTTCGGGTTCGCTTATTTCGGGCTCGTGTGAAGTTAAAATGCCCGAGCCGAGCGAAAAGCTTGGTTTTTCCTCCGCCATTACCGTTGTTCCGCCGAAGATGGCGTATGCCGTTCTTGCGTTTGGACGAGGCAGAGTTTTTACGATCTGCGGTATGGCATAGAACACCGAAAATAGCAGAGCTATACCAAGCACAAGGCATGCCAGTTTTGTCAGTGCTTGTCTTTGGGTTACGGTTAATCTTCTTCTCATTTTTATCACTTCCTCGCAAAATTATATGCAAAGAGAAGCTTGAATATGACTGTTCTATTCAATAAATTCCGAAATTTCGGAAATTTCCATATTATGAACCGCAATATTAATTGCCGTTGCAAGAAGCTTTGCCGTTGAGCGTGCTATTATATCATTATCCTTTGGGGTGACGAAATTTGTTGTTTCCTCGCTGTTTAATATCTTTGAAATTGCGTTTTCGAAATTTTCGTTTTCTTCACCGCAATATTCCTCAAGCAAGTCATAGGCAAGTGTTGCGGCATCGACAACCGTCGGCACGCCTATTGAGATTACGGGCGCTTGCAGATATTCGGAATCGAGCGTATGGCGTTTATTTGAAACGCCCGAACCGGGGGATATTCCCGTATTTGAAAGCTGAACCGTTGTTGCAAGGCGGGACAGCTTTCTTGAAGCCAGCGAATCTATCAAGATAACGCATTTCGGTTTTATATTTTCGGACACGCTTTTTATAATTTCTGCGCTTTCTATGCCCGTCTGCCCGAGCACACCCGATGCTATCGCCGCAAGCGAGCCGAATCCGACGTTTTCATACAAGGCAGAATCGATAGTTTCGATATGACGTGTAACGAGGAGTTTTTTTACGGTTCTCGGCCCTAACGAATCGGGGGTTATTTCGTCGTTACCGAGCCCTGCCACAAAAACATTTCCCTTTCCTTTCGGAAGAAGGAGAGAAATCTCGTTTGCCAAGGTTCTTGCGATATTTTCAAACTTTTCTCTTTCATATTGCCAAACCCTGCCGATATCTACCGTGATATACTTCCCTGCGCTTTTTCCCGAAAGTCGCTCGCCCTCGCCCTGCATGACCTCTGCTTCGGTTATATTAACGCCGTTTTTTGTAATTTCTTTAACCTTTATTCCCGAATTTTCGCCGTGGAGTTCGTGTACCTCCATGGCAAGATCGGTTCGTTTTTGGAACATATTTTCTTAACCTCACATACTTTTTCTTTTTATTCTGCCGGGAATAAAAATTTTTTATACTTTTTTGCAAATACCTATTGCAAATGATAAAAAAGTATGTTATGATGTAACGGTTCCAAAATACAAATGGGAGGTGCAAGTGCATGCCTAACATCAAATCTGCTAAAAAGCGTGTAAAAGTTACCGAAGTTAAGACGCTTCAGAACAAGATGTTCAAATCTGCTATGAAAACTTCTGTTAAGAAGTACAAAGCTGCTGTTGCTGAAGGCGACAAGGCTCTCGCAGAAAAGACATATATTGAAGCTGTCGGCATGGTAGACAGGGCTGTTTCCAAGGGCATTATTCACAAGAACAATGCTGCTCACAAGAAGAGCCAGTTCACTAAGCTTCTCAACGGTTTAGCTTAAATTATAATTTAAGGTAACGGTTCCGTTGCCTTAAATGATTTGCGGGTGTAGTTCAATGGTAGAATTCCAGCCTTCCAAGCTGGCCGCGCGGGTCCGATTCCCGTCACCCGCTCCAAATATGTGCCTTTAGCTCAGCTGGATAGAGCAACTGCCTTCTAAGCAGTAGGTCGGGGGTTCGAGTC